>DATDGA010000296.1:0-4274 GCA_036522335.1 Burkholderiales bacterium | reverse complement strand
TGCGGATGTCCCCGGTCAGGGTCGCGGAAAACAGCAGATTCTGGCGCTGCTTGGGCAGGAGCGCCATGATGCGGCGCACGTCGGGGATGAATCCCATGTCGAGCATGCGGTCGGCTTCGTCGAGCACAAAGGCCTCGACCTGTTGCAGGTTCACCGTCTTCTGCTGGACGTGGTCGAGCAGCCGACCGGGAGTCGCTACGAGAAACTCGACGCCCTGGCGCAGCGCCGCAGTCTGCGGCTTCATATCGATCCCTCCGAACACCACGGTGCTGCGGAGGCCGAGGTACTTTCCGTAGGTCCGGACGCTCTCCTCCACCTGCGCTGCCAGCTCCCGTGTCGGGGTAAGAATGAGCGCACGCACCGGGTGGCGCGCCGGAGAAGCGCTCGTATTGGCGTGCCGCGCGAGCCGTTGCAGAAGCGGCAAGGTGAATCCGGCCGTCTTTCCGGTGCCGGTTTGGGCCCCGCCCAGGACATCGCGACCCTGCAGTACCAGCGGAATTGCCTGCGCCTGGATCGGCGTCGGCTCAACGTACCCCTGCTCCGCAACCGCCTTCAGCAATTCGGGCAGAAGCTCCAGTTCAGCAAAATTCGGCAAACGAATACTCTCCTTCCGCCCTGGGTCCAGGCCGAAGAAACTTCATTCGGTGACGGTTAATTTTGCGGACGAGGTGGATGACGACTGTGTCCATTATATCAAAGGGTCTGGGGCGGCTCGAACGAACATCCCAGGGGGTCGGCCATCAACCCGCTCCATGACGCTCGAGCGCCCATGCGACGTGCTCGCGCACCAGCGCCGAGGGATCCAGCGCCCGCGAGCGCAGCGCCGCGAGCACCCGCTCACCCCTGGGCGCGTTACCCAAGCCAACGGCGAGATTGCGCAGCCAGCGCTCGTAGCCTACTCTCAGGATCGCACTTCCGGACATGCGCGCGCGAAACTGGCTTTCGTTCCACGCGAAGAGCTCGACAAGCTCCATGTCATCCAGGCCGTTTCGAACCCGAAAATCCCCTTCTGGCGTGAACTGTGCGTAGCGGTTCCACGGGCAGGCGAGCTGGCAGTCGTCGCATCCGAATACTCGGTTGCCGATGAGCGCCCTTAGCTCGACCGGAATGCTTCCTTTCAACTCGATCGTGAGATAGGAAATGCAACGCCGCGCGTCGACCACATAGGGGGCGACGATGGCGCGCGTGGGACAGACGTCAAGGCATTTGGCGCAGCTGCCGCAATGCTCACCCACCGGAGAATCCACGGGAAGCGGTATGTCGGTGTAGATGTCCCCCAGAAAGAAGAACGACCCGGCCTCGCGCGCGATCAGCAGAGTATGCTTCCCCCGCCAGCCGAGGCCTGCCTTGCGTGCCAGTTCAACTTCCAATACCGGCGCCGAATCGGTGAATACGCGATAACCGAATTCGCCTACTTCGCCTGCTATCTTTTCGGCTAGGCGCTTCAGTCGCCCTCGAAGCACCTTGTGATAGTCGCGCCCAAGTGCGTAGCGTGCTACGAACGCCTTGGTGCCATCGGCGAGGATGCCCCAGCTCTCGGCAGCGTGGGGACGATAGTCCATGCGCGCCGAGATGATGCGTAGCGTGCCAGGCACGAGGGACGCGGGCCGCGTCCTTTTGCTGCCGTGCTTTCGCATATAATCGAGTTCGCCGGCGTAGCCCGATGCAAGCCATGCGCTCAGCTTGGGTTCCGCCGCCGAAAGATCGGTGTCGGCAATTCCAACAGCCTGGAAGCCCAGCTCGCGTCCCCAGGCCTTGATCGTCGCGGCGAGCATCGCAAGATCATCGGGGTGCATCCGCGTGCGCCGGACTGATTTCACTTGACTCATCTTTCAGATCATAGCGAGCCGCTCGCAAAGTCGCTTTGGAGCGCGCATTTACGCGACGAAGCAGCCACTTCGAGTCTGGGGGGGCGGCTCGCCTCCTGTATCACCCCCGGCATGCGAGTCTATGTGCGCGGTGAACTCGGCAGCGGGAAAACCACTCTGATCCGAGGCCTGCTACGGGGACTGGGGGTTCAGGGTAAGGTGAAAAGCCCAAGCTACGCCCTAGTTGAACTTTATGTAGTTTCTAGATTAGACTTGTACCACTTTGATTTCTATCGTTTCATCGATGATGGTGAATTTGGCGATGCGGGTCTGGTTGAATACTTCCGGGGCGATGGCGTTTGCCTGGTTGAATGGCCGGAACGGGCCGGTCGTGCCCTTCCCCTCCCGGACCTGGAACTCAGTCTGGACTACGCGCCCACCGGAAGGACCATCAGCCTCAAGGCCTACAGCAAAACGGGGGAACGGTGCCTAGCGAATTGCCGCGACGTTTGACCGTGGGCGCGGCCGGGCCGCTGCACGCGGCGCTCCTCGCAGGCGCCGCTTTGCTCTGCTCCGGATGGGTGTTTCCCGCAGAACAAGCTTCCGAAACTATCGCTGCGATCCGCGTCTGGCCCGCGCAAGACTATACGCGCGTAACGATCGAAGCCAGTCGGGCACTGAAGCACAACCTGCTCAGAGTCCGCGATCCCGAACGGCTCGTGCTCGATCTCGAAGACGTCGATCTGCTGAGTGTGCAGCAGGCTTTCTCAGACAAGATATCTACGAGCGACCCCTATATCGCCAAGTTGCGTGTAGGGCGTTTCAGGCCCGGCGTCGTGCGCGTCGTGCTCGAGCTGAAGAGCGAAGTGAAACCGCAGATCTTCACGCTCGCACCTATTGGCGAATACGGGCATCGCCTGGTGCTCGACATCTACCCTCTCGAACCGGTAGACCCAATACTGGCGCTGTTGCAGAAGCCCGAGCTGAAGGCCGTGCCGGGAAATTCGGCCGGGGAGGAACCTTCGGAGGATGAGAAGCGCCAAGCCAAGCCGAATAGCAAGCAGTCTCAGTCCGCAAAGGAACCTGCTGGATCCGTCGTCAATCGCCTGGTTACCATCGCAGTCGATGCCGGGCACGGGGGAGAGGATCCCGGGGCCCGCGGACGCCGCGGGACCCGGGAGAAGCAGGTGACCCTGACGATCGCGCGCAAATTGCGGTCCTTGATCGATGCCGAACCCCATATGCGCGCCCTGCTCATTCGCGACGGGGACTACTTTCTCGACCTGCGAGCTCGCGTGGAGAAGGCCGAAGTAGTAAACGCCGACGTGTTCGTTTCGATTCACGCGGATTCGTTCGTGAAGGCCCACGCCCGCGGGTCGTCGGTTTTTGCGCTCTCGGAGCGCGGCGCGTCCAGCACCGCGGCCCGCGAACTCGCGAAGCGCGAGAATCAAGCTGACTTCGTCGGGGGGTTCAACGTGAAGAGCAAGGACCCCTACCTGAAAATGACCCTCGCCGACCTCAAGTTTACAGCGCAGATCAGCGACAGCCTCAAGCTGGCCCGCGCGGTGCTCGGCGAGTTAGGCGATGTCAATTCTCTCCACCGCGGGAAAGTGGAGCAAGCCAGTTTCGCCGTCCTCAAAGCGCCGCAGATCCCTTCCATCCTCGTGGAGACAGCGTTCATCAGCAATCCCGAGGAGGAGAAGCGCCTGAACGACACGGCCTATCAGGAAAAAATCGCGCGAGCGATCCTCCGCGGTATCAAGGGATACATCGCAAAAAATCCTCCGCTTTCTCGATCGACCCTCGCCGCGATGCGCTAATCTCCGGCGAACCGCGTCAGGCTTTTGCCCTGTTCACCCGCTGCCGCAAGTACTCGAACACAAGCGGTAAGAGCGAAATCGCGATGATGCCGAGAATGACCCAGGTGAGGTTCTGCTTTACCAAGGGCACATTGCCGAACCAGTAGCCGGCGTACAGCAGCGACAATACCCACGCGAGTGCGCCGGCCAGGTTGTAAGCCGTGAAGTTCAGGTAGGTCATGCGCCCGATGCCGGCGACGAACGGGGCGAAAGTCCTCAGGATAGGCACGAAACGGGTAATGACGATGGTTTTCCCGCCATGCCTCTCGTAGAACGCGTGCGCGCGATCCAGCGCCTTCCTGTTGAAGAACCGCGAATCCTCCCAGTGAAAGACCCGAGGGCCCATGAAGAGGCCTATCGAGTAGTTCACCGTGTTGCCGAGCACCGCTGCGACGACCAGTAGCAGGGCGAGCAGGTGCACGTCGATACCGCCGCCGGCAGCGAGCGCTCCGGCGATGAAAAGCAGCGAATCTCCCGGAAGGAAGGGCGTTACGACGAGCCCCGTCTCGCAAAAGATGATGGTGAAGAGCAGGAGGTACACCCAGGCGCCATGCTGCTCAAGCAGCGCAGCAAGGTGTTGGTCCAGATGAACGAGAAAATCCCACCC
>DATDGA010000295.1:0-1884 GCA_036522335.1 Burkholderiales bacterium | reverse complement strand
GGGTGGGATTTTCTCGTTCATCTGGACCAACACCTTGCTGCGCTGCTTGAGCAGCATGGCGCCTGGGTGTACCTCCTGCTCTTCACCATCATCTTTTGCGAGACGGGGCTCGTCGTAACGCCCTTCCTTCCGGGAGATTCGTTGCTTTTCATCGCCGGAGCGCTCGCTGCCGGCGGCGGCATCGACGTGCACCTGCTCGCCCTGTTACTGGTCGTTGCGGCGGTGCTCGGCAACACGGTGAACTACTCGATAGGCCTTTTTATGGGGCCTCGGGTGTTTCACTGGGAGGATTCGCGGTTCTTTAACAAGAAGGCGCTGGACCGCGCGCACGCGTTCTACGAGAGGCACGGCGGGAAAACCATCGTCATTACCCGTTTCGTGCCTATCCTGAGGACTTTCGCCCCGTTCGTCGCCGGCATCGCGCGCATGACCTACCTGAACTTCACGGCTTACAACCTGGCCGGTGCGCTTGCGTGGGTGGTGTCGCTGCTGTACGCCGGCTACTGGTTCGGCAATGTGCCCTTGGTAAAGCAGAACCTAACCTGGGTAATTCTCGGCATCATCGCGATTTCGCTTTTACCGATTGCGTTCGAGTATCTGCGGCATCGGTCGAGCAAGGAAAAAGCCTGAGCGCAGAGCGTCGGGGTCAGCGCATCGCCGCGAGGTTGGATCGGGATAGCGGGGGATTTTTCGCGACGTATCCCTTGATGCCACGGAGAATCGCGCGCGCGATTTTTTCCTGATAGGCCGCGTCGCTCAGGCGCTTCTCTTCTTCGGGATTGCTGATGAACGCCGTCTCGACCAGGATGGAGGGGATGGGCGACTTCAGGACCGCGAAGCCTGCCTGCTCGACCTTTCCCTTGTGCAGCAGGTTAACGCCGCCCAACTCCCCCAGCACGGCCCGACCGAGCTTGAGGCTGTCGCTTATTTGTGCCGTCAGTGTGAGGTCGGCGAGGGTCATATCAACATAGCGGTCCCTTCGCGCGAGGTTGACCCCGCCGATCAGGTCGGCCTTGTTCTCGCTCCTCGCCAACGACTGGGCAGCAGGGCTCGATGCGCCGCGTTCCGAGAGTGCGAATACCGACGAGCCGCGTGCGTGGGGTTTGACGAATGCGTCGGCGTGGACCGAAACGAATAAATCGGCCTTGACCAGGCGAGCTTTCTCGACGCGCGTGCCGAGC
Source organism: Burkholderiales bacterium (assembly GCA_036522335.1). Lineage (GTDB taxonomy): Bacteria > Pseudomonadota > Gammaproteobacteria > Burkholderiales > SG8-39 > VBDM01. The sequence goes on along the minus strand of DATDGA010000295.1, from coordinate 703 downwards.
TCGATGAAATAGTCGCCGTCCCGAGTGAGCATGGCACGCATGTTGGGCTCGGCATCGATCAAGGACTTCAATGTACGCGCAATCGTTAAGGTGACGTGCTTTTCGCGGGTTCCGCGGCGCCCCCGGGCCCCCGGATCCTCCCCGCCGTGCCCGGCATCGACCGCGATCGTGACCAAGCGATTGACGGCAGGTCTGGCCGGGATGTTCACAGATTGTGGGAGTTTGGTACTCGGCTCGGTTTCGCGTTCTTGCTCCCCGGGCGCCTCGTCCTCGGATTTGCCGAGAGGTTGTCCCAGCTTCAACTCGGGCTTTTGCAGGAGTGCCAGTAACGGATCCAAGGGCTCGACCGGATAGATGTCGAGCACCAGGCGGTGTCCGTATTCGCCGATTGGCGCGAGGGTGAAGATCTGCGGCTTCACGTCGCTCTTCAGGTCGAGCACGACGCGCACGATTCCAGGCCTGAAGCGCCCCACGCGCAAATTGGTTATGTAAGGGTCGTTCGAGGAGATCTTGCCGGAGAAGCTTTGCTGCACGCTCTGCAGATCGACATCTTCCAGGTCGAGCACGAGCCGCTCCGGATCGCGGACTCTGAGCAGGTTGTGCTTCAGTGCCCGACTGGATTCGATCGTTACGCGCGTATAGTCTTGCGCTGGCCAGACGCGGACCGCAGCGATAGTTTCGGAAGGCTGTTCTGCGGGAAACA
>DATDGA010000294.1:0-9939 GCA_036522335.1 Burkholderiales bacterium | reverse complement strand
ATTCTCACCGCCGAGGACGCGAAGCTGTGCGTGGACAACGGTGTGGACGGCGTCATCGTCTCGAACCACGGCGGGCGCGGCGAAGACAGCGGGCGCGCGACGATCGACGTGTTACCCGAAGTAGTAGACGCGGTGAAAGGCAGGATCCTCGTGCTGGTGGACGGCGGTTTTCGCCGCGGTACCGACGTCTGCAAGGCGCTCGCCATGGGCGCGAACGCCGTCGGCGTCGGGCGGCCGTATCTGTGGGGGCTGGGCGCGTTCGGCGAGCCCGGAGTGGCGAAGGTGCTGGAAATCATGCGAACAGAAACCCAGGCCGCGATGGCGCAGTGCGGAGTGAAGGCTGTGAAGGAGTTCACGCCGGCGTTCGTGCGGAGGGTTTGAAAGATATTTCTTCCATGGTCAAGGAGCACTCGAAGAGAATCATTTTGATCGCCGCATTTTTCGCAGCAGCGATCCCGGCCGCGCAATTCGCGGCGGCGCAAACCGGCGTCTATCCGAACAAACCCGTGCACGTGATCCTTCCCTTCCCGCCGGGGGGCAGCGTGGATACCGTCGCGCGCCTGCTCGTGCCCCGTCTGTCGGAGAGCCTGGGCCAGCAGTTCCTCATCGAGAACCGCAGCGGCGCCTCGGGCAACATCGGCACCGAATATGTCGCGCGCGCGGCGCCCGACGGCTACACGCTGATGGTGAACACCATTCCGTTCGTGGCCAATTCCTACATGTACGCCAAGCTCCCGTTCGATCCGCTGACCGATTTCGTGCCGATTTCGCTGCTGTGCTCTTCGCCGTCGGTGCTGGTCGTTCACCCGTCGCTGCCGGTGCGCTCGGTGCCCGAGCTGCTGGATCTGGCGCGCTCCAAGCCCGGCGTGCTCAACTTCGCCACCGCCGGGCCCGGCACCAATCCGCACATCGCCGGGGAGCTGTTCAACTACCTGGGCAAGGTCAACATCGTCGCGATCCACTACAAGGGCGGCGGTCCGGCCCTGATGTCGACCATCGCCGGCGACACCGAGATCATCGTGTCGGGCGTCTCCGAGTCCACGCCGTTCGCGACATCCGGAAAGTTGCGCGCGCTCGGCATCACCAGCCTCGCGCGCTCGCCGGCGTTTCCCGACATCCCGACCATCGCGGAATCCGGCTTGCCCGGCTACGAATTCGTGACCTGGCACGGCCTGCTCGCGCCCAGGGGAACGTCCGGAGCGATCGTGGCCCTGCTCAACGAAAGGGTCAAAAAGACGATGGCGACGCCCGAGCAGGTAAGGATCTTCCGGCAAAACGGCCAGGACATCATTGCCAGCACGCCCGAGGAATTTGCCGCCCACCTGAAGAAAGAATCCGCCAGGTGGGGCAGGGTGATCAAGGAGCAGGGCATGCGCGCCGAATAGGCGAACGCCTTCCTGAAATAAAAAACGGCGCCCCGCGGGCGCCGTTTTTGTCTCGTCGAGCCGCGCTGTTCTTTTCTCGGCCAGCCGTGTTTTTACAGACCCGCCGCCTTCAATCCGGCCGCCGCAGCCGTTGCGTCCTGGTCCGAGTTTGCGCCGCTGACGCCGAGCCCGCCGATGACCTTGCCGCCGACCATGATAGGCAGTCCACCCTCGATCGGAGTCGCTCCGCTCAAACCGAGCAGCGCAACCCGTCCCTTGGCGATGCCGTCCTCGAACGCCTTGGTCGGCCGGCGGTACGTGGCCGATGTCTTGGCCTTGTCGACCGCGACCCAAACGCTCGCGGTCTGCGTATCGTCCATGCGCTCGTAGTAGACGAGGAAGCCGTGGTTGTCGACGATTGCGATCGCCATGCGCCAGCCGTTTTTCTTCGACTCTGCGACTACGCCGGCCGCGATTTTCTTGGCCTGCTCAGCGCCGATCTCCGGGCCATAGGGCGTGCGCTCCTGCGCCATGGCGCCGGCGGCGAATAATATGAATCCCAAACCCAATAAGAATCTGCTTATAGACATTCTTCTCCTCCTTGTGATGGGTAGTGCTGACGGATGAAACGAACGGAAAACTCAAAACCGGTGCCGGCGGATATGTTTGGCCCTGCTCCCCCGGTCAAGCAACCGTCGCAGGTGCGCGCCGAGGGAGAGTGCCGGCTGGCCGACCGCCTGCCCTGCGCGGTTTGAGGCCCGGCCGCACGTCCAGGGACCTTTCCGAGGGCTCCCCCGGGAGGGGCGGGCGACCTCGCGCGGAAGTATGTCGATACTTCGGTAGAAAATGCGCTGTCGGGTATAGAATCGCCCCCTGAGGCCTCCTATTCGAGTGTGCCCGTGTCGGTCAAGATTTGCTGGGACAACAAGCATTGCGTGCCGGGCCGCCCGAAATCGGCGGTGTCCGTCGGCGGATCGTTTCGCGCGGCGTTTGGCCGGCTCCGGTGCAGGGTTGGCAGGGTCTCCGGGGTCAGGCCATGAAACGGGACATTTCCGCGGTGAGTCTCTCGACGATCTATCTGGTGCAGCCCGGCGAGACCAAATGGGACCGCGAAGGTCGGCACCAGGGGCACCTCGACTCGCCGCTGACTCCCAGGGGTATCGAACAGGCACGAGCCGCCGGTCGCACCCTGCGGCAATTGCTCCAGAACCCGCAACTCGTATGCATTGAAACCAGCCCGCTCGGCCGGGCCGGACACACCGCGGCCCTGCTTTGCGCCGCATTGGGTCTCGATGCAAAATCCCTGGTGGTTTCGCCGCTATTGATCGAGCATCACCTCGGCGCCTGGCAGGGGCTCACGAACGCCGAGATCGACGCGCAGTATCCTGGCGCGCGGCGGGTGCGCGAAGGGGACAAGTGGAGTTATGTCGTGCCGGGTGGTGAAAGCTATTCCCGTATGTACGAGCGTGCCCAGGAATGGCTGGCATGCAAGCGCCGCGCCCCCGTGACGATCGCCGTGACGCACAGGATGTTCAGCCGGATCCTTCAGGGGGCCTATGCGGGGCTCACGCCGTCGGAAACGCTCCGCCGAACCCATCCTCAGGAGTGTCTCTATCGGCTGTACGATGCGCAGCTGGAGGAAATCCCCGTGCTGTATGCCGGGGAGGTGGAGCGCGGGCCTGACTCTCTTGGCCGGTAGGCCATGACTACGTCGGAAGTGCTGCGAAGCGTATCGCTCGGCCTCGGCGCTCTCGCGCTGGTTGCAGTCCTGGTTTTTCTCTACGACAAGACCCAGGCCGTCGATCTGCAGGATCAGAGCGAGATCCTCGGATCCCTCCGCGTCCTGAAGGAGATCGACGGTCGCTGGGATGTGGACGTGTTGCGCATCCGGTTCGAACCGGCCGGCACAGATTCGCCAGCGATCAAACGTGCCGCGGCGGCAAACAAGGCGCTGCGGGACCTCAGCTCCGCCCTGCGGAAAACGCCCAGTCCGTCGCTGAGCGCCGGGCTGCCGCAACTGAGCGAAGCGATCCTGCAAAAAACCGAGCTGGTTGAAAAATTCAGGGTCGAGAACTCCGCTGCGAAAGCCGCTTTGGACGGCTTGGTGCGCAGCGCCGCGGAGGCGCAGACGCAGGCCGGGGAGATGAAGGTCCCACCGCAGGCGCTCGTCCTTGCCCTCTCCCGCGCGGTCGCCGCCGCGTCGCAGTACTACTGGCTCGCCCTCGATGTGCAACGAAAGGACCTGGAAGCCGCGCTGGCCGCCTTGCCCGGTCGCGCACCGGCGCTGCCGGAGACGCTGCGGGGCAAGCTCGAGCAGATGCGGGAAGCAGGCGAAATCCTCATCAAGCGCCGCTCGGCGGAACAGCAGCTTTTCGACAAGCTGGCGGTCTTGACCTCCGGCCCGCGGCTGGAAAACCTGACGTTCCTGCTCAATGGCGAGCTCGAGGCTACGCTCCAGGAAAAGGAGCTTTTCCGCGTCTATTTGATCGCCTATGCCGGCGCCCTGCTGATTCTGATCGCCTGGCTGGTGGCCCGGCTCAAGGCCGCCAACGTGAGCCTCGAGCGCCGCGTGAAGGAACGCACGCACGAGCTGTCTGAGGCGTTGCAGCACCTCAAGGAATCGGAGTCGCAGCTGATTCAATCCGAGAAGATGTCCTCGCTCGGTCAGATGGTGGCGGGCGTCGCTCACGAGATCAATACTCCCCTTGCCTACGTCAAGAACAGCCTCGGTACGGTTGCCGACAAGCTCGGCGATCTTGGCAGGGCGGTCGAGCACTGCGAAAAACTGATCGCGTTGCTGCAGGCGGGCGGCAACGCCGACCCGCAGGAGCTTTCGAACCAGTTCGCGCAGGCTTCCGCTGCCATAGCGAGGCTCAAGCAGCAGCGCGTGACCGAGGAGCTGGGCAATCTGGTGAAGGACGGGCTCTACGGCGCGGGACAGATGGCGGAAATCGTCGGCAATCTGAAGGATTTCAGCCGCCTCGATCGCAGCAAGGTGACGAGCTTCAACCTGAACGAAGGACTGAACAGCACGCTCGTGCTGGCCAGGCACCTGCTCAAATCGGCCACGGTCGACAAACGATTCGGCGACATCACGTCGGTTGTATGCTCGCCTTCGCAGGTGAACCAGGTGTTCCTCAACCTGATCACCAATGCAGTGCAGGCCATGGAGGCGGGCCGGGGCAGGATCATGCTGACCACGCGAAACGACGGAGGCGGTGTCGCGGTCGAGGTCGCCGACAATGGGAAAGGCATCGCGCCCGAAGTGCTCCCCAAGATCTTCGACCCGTTCTTCAGCACCAAGGAGGTCGGCAAGGGCACCGGGCTCGGGCTGTCGGTGTCCTACAAGATCATTCAGCAGCACGGCGGCCGCATCAAGGTGGAATCGCAGTTGGGGGCCGGCACCCGTTTCACCGTGTGGTTCCCGCTCGTACCGCCGGCCGCGGCCGAGCTCGCCGCGTGACCCGCGCCATGACGGAGCCGGAAAAAATTGGCAAGTACGAAATCCAGGACGTGCTCGGCAAGGGCGCGATGGGAGTCGTCTACAAGGCCTACGACCCCACCATCGCGCGCGGCGTCGCGATCAAGGTGATCGCCAGATCCTCGCTGGGCGAGACGGATCTCAAGCACGTGATCGAGCGCTTTCGGCACGAAGCGCAGGCGGTGGGCCGGCTCGTGCATCCGCGTATCGTGCAAATCTACGACTACGGCGAGGACGACGAGATCGCCTACATCGTCATGGAGCTCGTAAACGGCAAGACCCTGCACCAGCATCTGTCGCAGGAGCTGCGCTACGAAATCCACGAGGTCGGCGAGATCATCCGGCAGGTTCTCGACGGCATCGGCTACGCGCACTCGGAAAAGGTCGTGCACCGCGACATCAAGCTCTCGAACATCATGATCAACAGCGACGGGCGCATCAAGATCAGCGACTTCGGCATCGCGCGCATCGATTCTTCGAGCCTGACGCAGGTGGGCGACGTGCTCGGCACGCCGTATTGCATGGCTCCGGAACAGTTCCTTGGCCTCGAAGTCAACGAGCTCGCAGATCTGTATTCGATCGGGGTGATTGCGTACGAGCTCCTCACCGGTACCAAGCCGTTCGTCGGGAATGCCGCGGGCGTGATGCAGCAGGTGCTCAACAACCGTCCGGTCGATCCATCCCGGCTGAATCCCAAGCTGTCGCCGCTGATGGACGGAGTGCTGCAGAAGGCGCTCGCCAAGAAGCGCGAGGATCGGTTTCAGTCCGCCCGGGAGTTCTCCGAGGCATTCCGCGGAGCGATCGAAGTATCGCTCGATCTCGGCGCCGCCGGCCGCACGCCCGGGGCAGCAGTTCCGGACAGCGCTGCGCTGCTGAGCGCGGCGAGGCTGCTCAACGCCGGGCTGGCCGGTGCTGCATCCTCGAGCGAACACGTGCTGCCGGCATTGACCGGCGACAGCGCGATCAGCCTCGACAAGAGCGTGAAGAAGGCCCGGTTGCTCTTCGTAGACGACGAGGAACGGATATTGACCGCACTGAAGTCGCGGTTCCGCGACCGCTACCACGTGTTCACCACCACCGATGGCAGCAAGGCCCTGGATTTCATGAGCCGATACCCGATGCACGTGATAGTCAGCGACCAGCGCATGCCGGCGATGCCGGGAGTGGACCTCCTGCGCCAATCTCGCGAGGTTTCGCCGCGCAGCGTGCGCATCCTCCTGACCGGGTACTCCGACCTCGCCGCAATTGTCGGTTCGATCAACGACGGAGAGGTCTATCGCTTCATCAGCAAACCGTGGGACAACGGCGAGCTGCAGACGGTGGTCGCCGAAGCCGTGACGATCGCGCTCGAGCTCGCCGACACCAAGGCGGCGCCGGTCGATCTGCCGGAGAGCATGGAGGCGGGCGTGCTCGTGATCGACAGGGACGAGGAGATTTTCCGTGTTGCACGCGAGCTGATCGGCGACCTGTGCCCCGTGGTGTACGCGGCCGACCTGGACGCCGCGCTCGGGGTGATGCAGAACCGGGAAATCGCGGTCGTCATCGCCGACGTCGAGGCCGAGCACGAAGAGCTGACTGCAATGCTCAAGCTGCTGAAGCAGGAAAACCCGCAGATACTCACGATCGTGATCACCAGAACCTCGGACGCCGAGATGATCATCGAGCTGATCAACCAGGCGCAGCTTTTCCGGTTCCTGAACAAGCCGGTCAACGTGCGGCTGCTGAAGAAGCACATCCACTCCGCGCTGCAGCGTTATCTGACTTTCGTGCAGGCGCCCGAACTCGTCCGCGAGCATCTCGTGCAAACCGCGGATGAGTTGCGTTCATCCGTGCTTGGCCGGAGGATTCACGACAGCACCAGGACGTTGCGCGAAAAATGGTTCAGCGCCAGCAACAGGGAGAGCTGAATCTGCGGTGCAGTCGGCGGATGATATGCCGTCTCGGTCGCCGTTGATTCACTCAGTGTTCCCGCGGCCGCGAAAGATTCTGGCGATCCTCCCCGTTTGCAGGCCAATGCTGTAGCGGTTGGGGAGAGAAGGCGGAAAAGCAATATTCCATGGAAGCGCGAACACCTTCCGGAGGCGCGAGCCGCGTTCCAGCAGGGTATTCAGGACGATGAGCGCGGTCCACTCGGTGAAGAAGCGTCCAAACGGCCTGCCTCCAATCGCGGGCTGGACGCGGCAGTACGCATAGCCGAAAGTCTGCCCTGCTTCGCGGTTGCTACCGCTGATTTGCCGTCGACCTGTGCCTTGATCGGCTCGGCGTTGGAACAGATCCGGCGGCCCGCCGGTCGACGGGAATCACGAGCGTTTCCCTAGATCTGCCGAACGCTTCCGGGGAGAAACGGGACCGGCCAGCCGCCTCAGCGGACCATGCAGGGCCGCTTGTTGTCGAATTTCCATCCGGGAATCAGGAATTGCATCGCTTTGGCGTCGTCGCGCGCGAAGAGGCCGTGCTTCTCGTACAGCTCGTGCGCGTGCGCTAGCCGTGCCGGATCGAGCTCGATTCCGAGGCCGGGCTTCTTCGGCACCTCGAGCATGCCTCCAGCGATCCGATAGGGTTCCTTCGTGAGTCGCTGCCCGTCCTGCCAGATCCAGTGAGTGTCGATCGCGGTCACACGTCCCGGCGCCGCGGCCGCCACGTGCGTGAACATGGCGAGCGAGATGTCGAAGTGGTTGTTGGAGTGCGAGCCCCAGGTGAGCCCCCAATCCTTGCAGGTCTGCGCCACGCGCACCGAGCCCTGCATCGTCCAGAAGTGGGGATCGGCGAGGGGAATGTCGACCGCCTGTAGCCGAAGCGCGTCCACGAGCTCGCGCCAGTCTGTGGCGACCATGTTGGTCGCGGTCGCAAGCCCTGTGGCGCGGCGGAATTCGGCCATCACCTCGCGGCCCGAAAAACCGTTCTCGGCGCCACACGGATCCTCGGCGTATGCCATGACGCCCTTCAGGTCACGGCACAGGCGGATCGAGTCCTTCAGCAGCCAGCCGCCGTTGGGGTCGAGGGTGACGCGCGCTTTCGGGAACCGCTCGTGCAGCGCGCGGATCGCCTCGACCTCCGCTTCGCCTTGCAGCACGCCGCCCTTCAGCTTGAAATCGTTGAAGCCGTAGCGCGCGTGCGCGCTTTCAGCGAGGCGCACGACGCTCTCCGCCGTCATCGCCTTTTCGTGGCGCAGCCGCAGCCAGTCGTCACCGGCGTCAGGCTCGCTGCGGTAGGCGATGTCGGTGCGCGTGCGGTCGCCGATGTAAAACAGATACCCCAGCACTGCGACACGGTCGCGTTGCCGGCCTTCGCCGAGAAGATCGGCGACCGGGAGGCCGAGGAATTGTCCGAGCAGGTCGAGCAACGCCGACTCGACGGCGGTAACCGCGTGGATCGTGGTGCGCAAATCGAAGGTCTGCAGACCGCGGCCGCCCGCGTCGCGGTCGGCGAAGCGCTCGCGCATCTCCCGCAGGACGCGGTTGTAATTTCCGACCGGCCGGCCGACGACGAGCGGCCGCGCATCCTCGAGGGTCTGGCGGATCTTTTCTCCGCCCGGTACCTCGCCAAGGCCCGTGTTTCCAGCGCTGTCCTCGAGGACGAGCACGTTGCGTGTGAAAAACGGCCCGTGTGCGCCGCTCAAGTTGAGCAGCATGCTGTCGTGCCCGGCGACGGGAACGACCCGCATATGCTTCACCGTCGGTGCGCCGCGCGCATTCACCTAGGCATACCGTCCACGAAAGGGCGCGTCATCGGAACTGACAGCAGAATCTATGGTAGCGCGTTCGAGCATGGAATCTTCCATGATTGGATGCGCCATCGCTGATGGCGATGAATGGGCGGAATCCGGCTTAGCATGCACTACCGCGTTGCACAATCGTTCGGGAGACCGCTGTTTTATTGCACCACCAGAGAGCACCGATCTGGGTCTCTGCACCACAAAGCGACTTCGATTTTCTGCGAACGCCGCACGCCTGTTTCCAAACCCGTGCCGCTTTTGTCGCGTAACGGGCTAATAGAGGACGCTTTTTTTCTATTGCAGGGCTCCGGATCCGAGCGTGGCATGGATCATGCGGTTACACGTTTGGCTTGCGGACACAGTCTTCCATGAGTTCTCTTATCGAAACCAAGTTTGGAGTGAATGCCCATGTCTGAATTGAGAGAAACGATCAAGCGCGTGTTGTTGTATTTGGCTGGACCGGCCGGGCTGGCGTGCGCTCTGGTGCTATCGACCCCCGCGCGTGCCGCCGATACGATCAAGGTCGGCGTCCTGCACTCGCTCTCGGGAACGATGGCCATCAGCGAAACCGTGCTGAAGGACGTGACGCTCATGGGGATTGACGAGATCAACGCCAAGGGCGGTGTGCTCGGAAAGAAGCTCGAGGCGGTCGTCGTCGACCCGGCGTCGAACTGGCCGCTGTTTGCGGAGAAAGCGCGCCAGCTCCTCACGCAGGACAAGGTGGCAGTGGTATTCGGTTGCTGGACCTCGGTGTCGCGCAAGTCGGTGCTGCCGGTGTTCGAGGAGTTGAACGGACTGCTGTTCTATCCGGTGCAGTACGAGGGCGAGGAACTCTCGAAGAACGTGTTCTACACCGGAGCCGCGCCCAACCAGCAGGCGATTCCCGCGGTCGAGTACCTGATGAGCAAGGAGGGCGGCGGCGCCAAGCGTTGGGTGCTGCTTGGCACCGACTACGTCTATCCGCGCACCACCAACAAGATCCTGCGCGCGTTCCTGAAGTCGAAAGGAGTGGACGAAAAGGACATCGACGAGAAGTACACCCCGTTCGGGCACAGCGATTATCAAACGATTGTCGCTGACATCAAGAAGTTCTCCGGCGGCGGGAAGACCGCGGTGGTCTCCACGATCAACGGCGACTCCAACGTACCCTTCTACAAGGAGCTGGGCAACCAGGGCCTGAAGGCAACCGACGTGCCGGTGGTGGCGTTTTCGGTGGGCGAAGAAGAGCTGCGCGGCGTGGATACCAAGCCCCTCGTCGGTCACCTCGCGGCGTGGAACTACTTCATGTCGCAGAAGAACCCGGTGAACGACGCCTGGAAGAAGGAGTGGGCGGACTACGCCAAGAAAAAGAAGCTCCCCAACGCCGACAAGCCTCTGAC
>DATDGA010000293.1:0-7565 GCA_036522335.1 Burkholderiales bacterium | reverse complement strand
GCAGATCTCGACCATGAGCCCGTGGATCAACCTGTACTACGTGGTCACCGGGAGGAACGCGCGCGGCGACCTCATCAACGCCGGGCAGACGCTGGCCCGCAACGATGCCATGCGGCTCTATACCGCCAGCAACGGCTGGTTCCTCCAGGCCGAGGACAAGCTCGGCACCATCGAGGAAGGCAAGCTGGCGGATCTCGTCGTGCTGAACGCCGATTACTTCAACGAGCGCGCGGTGCCCGACGAAAGCATCAAGGATCTGCGCTCGGTCCTCACCGTCGTCGGCGGCAAGGTCATGTACGACGATCTCGAAGGCAGGTCGAGGGACTACTGGAAGGCGGGGTTCCGGTGAGCGAGGCGATCGCGAGCTTCTAAAGGCAAAACGCGGTGCGAAGGCGCGGCGCGCCGGACGAGCGTGGTGCATGTCGGTCGCGGGAAACCGGTGTTCACCTTTGATCTGCCTTGCATGTCTCCGGACAGGTATTTGGTGGAGGCGGCGGGAATCGAACCCGCGTCCGTAAGTCCTCCACAGTCAGGTCTACATACTTAGCCTGGTCATTTGAGTCTCGCCTCGCGCCCGCCGGCCGGCAGGCTGACGCTCAGCCAGTCGCTTCGACGGATGCACGCGGCCAAGCGACCAAACCGCGCACAGAAGCTGATGTCAATGACGCTGCACTCCTTTTAGGGAGCCTGGCCCATCAGCAAACCAGTGCAGCGTCTAGCCGGTATTAGGCGGCTAGAGCGAAACGCTCGTCGTTGGCGTTTGAGAATTTCCAGATGGATTTACGAGGTCACTGGTCCTCGGTATGCCCTGCGCTGCTTCGATACCCACGTCGAAACCAGGTCGCCCCCGATTTCCGTGCAGCGAAAGAATTATCGCATAGTATGAGGCCGTACGGCCCCGGTTCAAGCGCAGGACGTCATCTCGGCGTGGCGTCGCCGCTTTCCACCATGACGGTTTCGACCTCGCCGGCGCCGCTTCCGCGCCGGAATGCAGCGGCTTCCTGGTATTCGGGCGAATTGAAGCAGGCGACGCCTTTTTCCAGCGTCGGGAATTCGATCACCACGAAGCGGTGGAATTTTTCGGGCCCCTCCATGATCCGGTAGCGTCCGCCGCGCGCGAGCACTTTCCCGCCGAATTTCGAGATGATCGCAGGCACACGGTCGGTGTATTTCCTGTATTCCACCGGATCGTTCACCTTCGCCCGGGCTATCCAGTAAGCGGGCATGTCGCTCCTTTCTCCGTCAGAGCAGGTCCAGGATCTCGCGAGGGTGGGAGATCACCGCGTCCGCGTCCCAGGTTCTGGGATCGCCGCCCTCGCCGTGATAGCCCCAGCCGGCCGCCAGGAAACGCATGCCCGCGGCGCGCGCCGCCTGCACGTCGCGCAGATCGTCGCCGACATAGATGCAATCGGCCGGCGGCAGTGAAACGAGCGTCGCGGCGAGCAGCAGCGGAGCCGGATGCGGCTTGATGTGCGGAGTCGAATCGCCGCTCACGACGCAGGCCGCGAGATGGTCCACCGCAAGCAGGCGCAACAGCGGCTCGGTGAAGCGCCTGCCTTTGTTGGTGACAATTCCCCAGGGCAGCTTGCGCACCCTGATTTTTGCGAGCAGCTCGGGAATCCCGTCGAAGAGGCGCGTCTCCACGCACAACTCCCTTTCGTAGAAGTCGAGGAAGCGATCGCGAAGCGCTACGTAGCCCTCGCTCTCGGGAGTGATCCCGAAGCCGGCCTTGAGCAGGCCGCGCGCGCCGCTCGATGTGTGCGGGCGCGCGACTTCGGGCGGCAGGGGCGCAAGGCCCTCTTCGGCGCGCACGCGGTTCAAGGCGCGGGCGAGGTCGGGGGCGGTGTCGGCGAAGGTGCCGTCGAGGTCGAACAGGACTGCGCGAATGCCGCTAGCCTTCACCCGCGCGTGCAATGAACGAGGTAGTTGACGTCGGTGTCGCGGCCGAGCGTATAGGTTTGCGTGAGCGGGTGGTAGCTCATGCCGATGATCTCGCGCACCTCGAGCCCCGCGTCGCGGCAGTGGCGTGCCAGCTCCGAGGGTTTGACGAATTTCGCGTAGTCGTGCGTGCCCTTCGGCAGCAGCTTCAGCACGTATTCGGCGCCGATCACCGCGAAGACGTAGGACTTCAGGTTGCGGTTGATGGTGGAGAAGAAGACGTGGCCGCCGGGCCGCGCGAGTTGCGCGCACGCGCGCACGGTGCTCCCGGGATCGGGAACGTGCTCGAGCAACTCCATGCAGGTCACGACGTCGTAGATCCCGGCCGAGCGTGCTGCGAGCTCTTCCGCCGCGATCGCCTCGTAGTCGACTGCGAGCCTGCTCTCGAGCTTGTGGAGTTGGGCGACCTTGAGCGCCTTGTCCGAGAGGTCGATTCCCTTCACGCGCGCTCCTCGCCGCGCCATGGCCTCGGCGAGGATGCCGCCGCCGCAGCCGACGTCGAGCGCCGATTTCCCCGGGAGCCGCGCGATGCCGTCGATCCAGTCGAGGCGCAGCGGGTTGATCTGGTGCAGCGGCTTGAACTCGCTGTGCGGGTCCCACCAGCGGTGCGCGAGCGCGCTGAATTTCTCGAGTTCCTGCGGATCGGCGTTCATATCAAGCTGTCATCCTGAGCTGTCATCCCGAGCGCGAGCGAGGGAACTCTACCGGTATATCGTGTCAACGGAGGAATGACATTGTAAGCACTATTGGGTGTCGCAATAAAAAAGCCCCGCCGGAGGCGGGGCTTTTCACGATGGAGCGATCGTTACTTCGATACGGACCCGACCGCTTCGGATTCGACCCGGCGGTTGGGTTCGAGGCAGGCGATCAGCTCCTTGGTCTTCGCATTTCCCTTGCAGTCCTTCACCGGCTGGCGCTCGCCCTTGCCTTCGGTGTAGACGCGGTTCGCGGCGATACCCTTGCTGACGAGGTAGGCCTTCACCGAGTCGGCGCGGCGCACCGAGAGTTTCATGTTGTAGGCGTCGCCGCCGATGCGGTCGGCGTGTCCGACGGCGATGATCACCTCGAGAGTGACGTTGCGCAGCGCGCCGACCAGGTCATCGAGCTTGGCTCTCGCGTCAGGCCGGATCACGTACCGGTCGAAATCGAAATTGACCGTGGACGCGGAAGTGACTTTTTCCGGCTTGGGCGCAGCCGGTTTGGCTGCGGCGGGAGCAGGAGCAGGAGGAGGAGTCGGCAGGGACTGCGGCGCGGGCGCGGGTGCCGGTGTCGGCGCGGGCGCAGCGGGTTCCGGCGTGGTTGCGCAGCCTGCGAACGCAAGCAGGGCAATCGCGAATAGCGCGGTGCTCAGTTTGTTCATCATGCTTTCCTCTCGTAGATGGTGGCTCGGTCCGCGGGCTCGAGCAGCTTTCGTGCGCTGCCCGGGACCTCAGGAAATTCCGTAAAGCGCCGGTGTTAAGCTTTTGTTTCTGCTGCCAACTTATTCTGCCACAGAAGAGCGCGGTTGTTCAAGCTGCGATTTTCGAATCCGGCCTGGCGACCCTCCTCGACGCGCAGGCTTCCAGCGACCCACACATGGGAAACGTGCTCGCGCCCCGCCGAGTACACGAGGTGCGAGACCGGGTCATAGCAGGGGAGAAGCTCGGGTCCATCGAAGGCGACGGCGCACAGATCCGCAAACTTTCCAGGCACGAGGGACCCGATCGAGCCTTCCAGGCCGAGCGCACGCGCTCCGTGCAGCGTAGCCGCGGCGAGAGCCTGATGCGCCGGCATGGCCTCGGCGTCGTCTCCCACCGCCTTGGCGAGAAGAGCGGCGGTGCGCATCTCCTGGAACAGGTCCAGGCGGTTGTTGCTGGCTGCGCCGTCGGTGCCGATCCCGACGTTGATGCCCCGCTCGAGCATCGCGGCCACCGGCGCGAAGCCGCTCGCGAGCTTCAAGTTCGACGAAGGGCAGTGCGCTACCGAGGCTCCATGGCGCGCGAGCGTTGCGATCTCCCCTTCGGTGACGTGCACCGCGTGCACCGCGATCAGTCGCGGACCGAGCATGCCGAGCGCGGCGAGGCGCTCCAGCGGCCGCGCCTTGTGCTGGCCGAGACTTTCCTCGATCTCGTGGCGGGTTTCGTGCAAATGGGTGTGGATGGGAAGGTCGAGTTCCTCGGCGATGGTCACGATCTTCGCGAAAGTCCTGTCGCTCACCGTATAAGGAGCGTGCGGGGCCATGCAAAAGGAAAGAAGCGGCTCCTCCCTGAGCGCGTCGCGCGTTGCAAGGCCCTTGGCGATATAGTCGTCCGCATCGGCGGCGTAGGCCGTCGGGAATTCGAACGCGATGATTCCCAGAGCGGCGCGCATCCCGGAATCGAGCGCCGCCTGCGCCGCCGCCTCCGGGAAGAAATACATCTCGTTGAAGCACGTCACGCCGCCGCGCAGCATTTCGGCGCAGGCGAGCAGCGTGCCGTCGTAGACGAAATCGTGCGACACGTGGCTCGCTTCTGCCGGCCAGACGTGATCCTTCAGCCAGGTCATCAACGGCAGGTCGTCGGCCAGCCCCCGCATCAGCGTCATCGACGCGTGGGTGTGCAGGTTCACCAGGCCCGGAATCAGCGCGTGCCTGTCCAGGTGCAGATGCTCGCGCGCCTGGAAGCGCTCCCCGGCTTTCGCCTGAGGCAGGACCGCGACGATGCGCCCCGCGGTCACGGCGACGCTGTGATCGGCGAGGACCGCTCCCGGCGGCTCGACCGGGATCACCCAGCGCGCGTCGATGAGGAGATCGACCGTTTGCATTATCCAAGAGTCCGTTCAGGAAGATCCACGTCATTCCCGCGTGCGCGGGAATGACGACATTTATCTTCGTCCATCTTGCAACCGGTTCTAAAAAAAAGCCCCGCGTGCAGCGGGGCCCTTCGGTTCATCCGATGAGCTTATCTTCCCGGGCCCTTGATCGAGACGACGGCGCGTCGATTGGGGGCGAGGCAGGCGATCAGTTCCTTGCGATTCTTGGTATCCGGGCAGAATTTCGCCGGAACCGTTTTGCCCATGCCGATCGTCTCGATCCTGTTTCGATCGCCGCCTTTGCTGACCAGGTAGCTCTTGACGCTGTCGGCGCGACGCTCGGACAGCTTCTGGTTGTACTGCTGGCTGCCGATGCGGTCGGCATGTCCCTCGATCACGACGGCTTCCACGCTGGCGCAGGTCGCGAGCTTTCCGATCACGTCGCCATCCAGGCGCGCTTTCGCCGCCGGAGTGAGCGCGTATCGATCGAACGGGAATGTCTCGTCCTTCTGCAAGGTCACCGCCGCGTCGCATCGTTTTGGCGCGGCCACGGGCGCCGGAGCGGGCGCGGGGGCCGGTGCGGCCTGGGGCGGCGCCGCCACCGGAGCGGGTGCAGGCGCTGGAGCGGGCGGTGGCGCAGCCGATTCCGGCGTAGTCGCGCAACCCGCGAGCACGATAAGCGTTCCAACTGCAAGTGTCAGTTTGCTCACTCGACTCTCCTTCTCTCGTGAAGGCGCTGCGCCGGATCGTTCCTGGACCGTCTTATCGGCGTGGATCATACACCACATCCGCGAGCGGCAGCGCGGGAGTTCGCGCAGGGAAAATCGCGGGAATCCGGTCGCAAACCGAGTGGTTCGGGAGGTCTTAACCTGATAAAATTTCAACCTTTCACGGGCTGTCCCGCAGCCTGCGAATCGCAGCTCAAAAAACAGCAACCCTCATGGATCAATTCGCCAAGGAAACGCTCCCCGTCAGTCTCGAAGAAGAGATGCGCCGGTCCTATCTCGACTACGCGATGAGCGTGATCGTGGGGCGCGCGCTGCCGGATGTTCGCGACGGGCTGAAGCCGGTGCACCGGCGCGTCTTGTTCGCGATGCACGAGTCGAACAACGTGTGGAACCGACCCTACGTGAAGTGCGCCCGCGTGGTCGGCGAGGTGCTCGGGAAATACCATCCGCACGGCGACTCCGCCACCTACGAGGCCCTGGTTCGCATGGCCCAGGACTTCTCCATGCGCTACCCGCTGATCGACGGGCAGGGCAACTTCGGCTCGATCGACGGCGACTCGGCCGCGGCCTATCGGTATACCGAATGCCGGCTCGACCGCATCGCCTCCGAAATACTCGCCGACATCGAGAAGGAAACCGTCGACTTCGCCCCGAACTACGATGGCAAGGAACAGGAGCCGACTGCGCTCCCGACCAAGGTCCCGAACCTGCTCATCAACGGCTCCTCGGGAATCGCCGTGGGCATGGCGACCAATATCCCGCCGCACAATCTCGGCGAGGTCGTCGACGCGTGCCTCGCGCTGCTGAAGAAGCCGGACACCGACATCGACGAACTCATTAAGCTTATGCCGGCGCCGGATTTTCCCACCGCGGGAATCATCTATGGCGTGTCGGGCGTGCGCGAAGGCTACCGCACCGGCCGCGGCCGCATCATCATGCGCGCGCGCACGCACTTCGAGGACCTCGAGAAAGGCAACCGTCAGGCTATCATCGTCGACGAGCTGCCCTATCAGGTCAACAAGAAAACCCTGCTCGAGCGCATCGCCGAGCTCGTCAACGACAAGAAGATCGAGGGTATCGCCCACGTCCAGGACGAGTCGGACAAGTCCGGAATGCGCGTGGTGATCGAGCTGAAGCGCGGCGAGATACCGGAAGTCATCCTCAACAACCTGTTCAAGCACACCCAGCTGCAGGACACCTTCGGGATCAACATGGTGGCGCTGCTCGACGGGCAGCCGCGCCTGCTGAATCTCAAGGAGATGCTGCACGCGTTCCTCGCGCACCGGCGCGAGGTGGTGACGCGGCGCACGCTCTACGATTTGCGCGAGGCGCGCAAGAAGGCGCACATCCAGGAGGGGCTCGCCGTCGCGCTTTCCAACGTCGACGAGATCATCGAGCTGATCAAGAAGTCGCAGACCCCGCCCGAGGCGAAGGTCGCGTTGATGGCAAAGAGTTGGAGATCGCCCGTCGTCGAGGAGATGTTGAAGCGCGCCGCGGCGGACGCCTCGCGTCCCGCGGAACTGGGGCGCGAATTCGGCCTGCAGAAGAACGGCTACAAGCTCTCCGATGCGCAGGCGCAGGCGATCCTGGAGATGCGCCTCGCGCGCCTGACGGGTCTCGAGCAGGACAAGATCGTCGCCGAGTACAAGGATTTGATCGAGCAGATCGCGGACTTTCTCGACATGCTCGCCAAGCCCGCGCGGATCACTACGATCATCGCGGACGAGCTCAAGGCGCTCAAAACGCAGTACGGCGACAAGAGGAAGAGCGAGATCGTCGAGCAGGCCGAGGACCTGCAGATGGAGGACCTGATCGCCTCGGAGGACGTGGTGGTGACCTTCTCGCACGCGGGCTACATCAAGTCGCAGCCGCTCACCGACTACCGGGCGCAGCGCCGCGGCGGGCGCGGCAAGCAGGCGGCGACCACCAAGGAAGACGACTTCATCGAGCGCCTCTTTATCGCCAACACCCACGACACCATGCTGTGCTTTTCCTCGCGCGGCCGGGTCTACTGGCTCAAGGTCTACAACGTCCCGCAGGGGACGCGCACCAGCCGCGGCAAGCCGATCGTGAATCTGTTTCCGCTGTCCGAGGCCGAGAGGATCAACGCGGTGCTGCCGATCAAGGAGT
>DATDGA010000292.1:0-6875 GCA_036522335.1 Burkholderiales bacterium | reverse complement strand
ACGTATTCCGGAAACACCCGGCTCGTCGATTTGCGAAAGCAGGTGATGCAGGCCGTGACCGAATTCGTGAAATAGCGTCATCACTTCGTCATGCGTCAACAGCGCGGGTTTGTTCCCGACAGGCTCCGGAAAGTTGCAAATGAGGTGAGCCACCGGAGTCCGGAAGGCTCTGGAGATTCGCTGCCGAACAATCGCCTCGTCCATCCAGGCGCCCCCGCGCTTGGTTTCTCTGGAATACAGGTCGAGATAGAACTGGCCGATGAGCTCGCCGCCCTCGTCGGTGATCCGGAAAAAACGCACGTCAGGATGCCAGGTTTCAGCAGCGTCCGGCGAAATACGAATGTCGTAGAGGGTTTCGACCAGACAGAACATGCCTTCCAAGACCTTCGACTCCTGGAAATACTGTTTCACTTCCTGGTCGGAAAATGCGTAGCGCTTTGCGCGCAGTCGTTCGGACGCGAAGGCGATGTCCCAGGCTCGGAGTTCCTTCAGACCAAGCTCCGTGCGAGCGAACTCCTCCAGTTCTGCATAGTCCCTGCGCGCGTGTGGGAGCACCCTCGCGGCAAGGTCGTTGAGGAAGTCGAGCACGGCCTTGGGCGACTCGGCCATCTTGCGTACGAGCGAAAGCTCGGCGAAGCTCTCGTAACCAAGCAGCCGCGCATTTTCGTTCCGCAGTTGCAACTCCCGGACGATGATCGAGGTATTGTCGAACTCAGGCTTCCCGAATTCGCTCGCCCGTGTTACATGCGCGCGATAGAGCCTCTCCCGCAGGGTCTGATTCTCCGCGTATTGCATTAAGGGCCCATAGGACGGCGCGTGCAACGTGAATTTCCAGCCTTCTTGTCCGTCTTTACGCGCGGCATCCTTGGCCGCCTCCAGCACGTCCTCCGGGATTCCGACCGCATCTCCGCGATCGGCGATCAATGCCGAGAACGCATTGGTGGCGTCGAGCAGATTCTCGGAGAATTTTGCTTCGAGCGCAGCGAGTTCCTCCTGGATTTCAGCGAAGCGACGCTTTTCGGCGTTTGCCAGCTCGGCTCCGCCAAGAAGGTAGTCGCGCAGATTGTTCTCGACAATCCTGCGCCGCGCCTGAGTCAAGCTCTCCAACTCGCTGGAAGCGAGCAGAAGCTTGAATTTCTCGTACAAGGCGAGATTTTGCGCGAGCTCGGTCCTGAAGCGCGTAATCTTGGGCAGATTCGAGTTGTACGCATCGCGAATTGCGGCGTTGTCATCCACCGCATGCAGATGAGCGACTGCACCCCAGGCGCGCCACAGCCGTTCATTGGCATTTTCCAGCGGTTCCGCGAATTCTTTCCAGGATGCGGGCGTGCTCCTATCCGCAAGCTTGGCAATCAGGGCGCGGTTTTCGGCGAGCAGTTGGTCAACGGCCGGCCCGACGTGCTCGGGCCGGATCCAGTTGTAGCGCGGCAAGCCGGAGAAATCGAGCAACGGATTGACGGTCATTTTGTTCAACGCCTGAGGTCTCCGGATGGGTTCGCGTAACCTTGCTCAGCCGTCTCAGGCACTGCTGCGGCTGGCCAGAGTATGCTCGGCGGACATGACCGTGTTCTCGAGCAACATCGCGATTGTCATGGGCCCGACCCCGCCTGGCACCGGTGTGATGCGCGAAGCGACTCCCAGTAGGCTTTGAAAATCCACGTCACCGATAAGTTTTCCATCCGCAAGACGGTTGATGCCGACGTCGATGACGACGGCACCGGTCTTCACCATACCGGCCGTAACGAGCTTGGGCTTGCCTGCAGCCACTACGAGAATGTCCCCCTGGCGGGTCATCGCGCCCAGATCGGGGGTTCTGGAATTGCAGATGGTGACCGTGGCGCCCTTTTGCAAGAGCAGCAGCGCGACCGGCTTGCCCACGATGTTGCTCCGGCCGACTACAACGGCATGCCGGCCCAGCACGCCGATCTCCTCGTGCTCGATCAACTTCATCACTCCGAGTGGCGTGCAGGGCACGAAACGTGGATTGCCGATGGCGAGCAGACCCATGTTAATCGGATGAAAGCCGTCAACGTCCTTCGCCGGAGACAGGGTTTCGAGCACCCGCTCTGCCGAAAATCCCGATGGCAATGGGAGTTGCACGAGGATGCCGTGGATGCGGGTGTCGTTGTTGAAGATCCGGATGCGCGCGAGCAGCGTCGATTCATCCACGTCGGCTGGCAGTTCGATGTGCTCTGAGTAGAACCCCGTTTCTTCGCAAGCCCTGAGCTTGTTCCGGACATAGATTTTCGAGGCCGGATGATTTCCAACTTGCACCACCGCGAGGCCGGGTTGCACACCCTTGGTAGCAAGGGCTGCGACACGCCGGATTAGCTCTGAGCGAAATTCACGCGCGATGGCGTTGCCGTCAATGGTGCGGGTCTGCACGGGAAGAAATCATCGCGTCGAGCACGGAAGGCGCGCATTCTAACATCCAGTCTTTCCGACCGATCTCAGCATGCCGAAATTCTATCCGCCTGTAGTATTGCGCGGCCTGGTTTTTCGTATAATGCGAAATACCATTTCGTATCATGGAACAAGGCGCAATTGATCCTGCGGGGCGGGCAGGGTAAGCTTCAAGCAGTCCTCCGCAAATCCCCGAGTTTCGTCCACCTGCGCACCAGAAGGAACACATGTCCGCGCTGCCCGAGTTCTCCGCCGCCAACGACCCGGACAGCTTAGAGACGCAGGAATGGCTGGACGCGCTGGACGCAGTGCTGGACCGCGAAGGCCCGGAGCGCGCCCACTACCTGCTCGAGAAGCTGGTCGACAAGGCGCGCCGCTCGGGAGCCTATATTCCTTTTTCGCTCAACACGGCGTACCTGAACACGATTCCCCCGCATCTGGAAGAACGCTCGCCCGGGGATCATGCGCTGGAGGAACGCATCCGTTCCTTTTGCCGCTGGAACGCGATGGTGATGGTGGCAAAGGCGAACAAGTCCGACGACGAACTGGGCGGACACATCGCGAGTTTCGCCTCGGTGGGCACGCTGTTCGGCATCGGCTTCAACCATTTCTGGCACGCACCGCACGAAGGGCACGGCGGCGATTTGGTGTACTTCCAGGGTCATTCCTCGCCGGGCATCTATGCCCGCGCCTTTCTCGAGGGCCGGTTCACCGAAGAGCAGCTGCTTAATTTCCGCCGTGAGGTCGACGGCAAGGGAATTTCTTCTTACCCGCACCCCTGGCTGATGCCCGATTTTTGGCAGTTTCCAACGGTCTCAATGGGCCTGGGACCGATCCAGGGCATCTACATGGCGCGGTTTCTGAAATACCTTCATGCAAGAGGCTTCGCCAATACCGAGAACCGCAAGGTCTGGGTGTTCTGCGGCGACGGCGAGATGGACGAGCCCGAATCGCTCGGCGCAATCGGTTTGGCGGTGCGCGAAAAGCTCGACAACCTCGTCTTCGTCGTCAACTGCAACCTGCAGCGGCTCGACGGGCCGGTGCGCGGCAACGGCAAGATCATCCAGGAGCTCGAAGCCGATTTCCGCGGTGCCGGCTGGAACGTCATCAAGCTGATCTGGGGCTCGTACTGGGACCCGCTGTTCGCGCGCGACAAGGAAGGACGGCTGCTGCGCGTGATGGAAGAGACGGTCGACGGCGAATACCAGAACTACAAGGCAAATGACGGTGCCTTCGTGCGCAAGCATTTTTTCGGCAAGGATCCGAAGCTGCTGGAGATGGTCTCGCGCATGACCGACGAGGACATCTGGCGCTTGAACCGCGGCGGTCATGATCCGCACAAGATCTACGCCGCCTACGCGTCGGCGGTAAAGCACAAGGACCAACCTACCGTCATCCTCGCCAAGACGATCAAGGGCTATGGCTTGGGCAAGCAGGGTCAGGCGAAGAACCCCACCCATCAGCTGAAGAAAGTGGACCTCGCAACCATCCGCGAGATGCGCGACCGCTTCAATGTGCCGATCCCCGACGATAGGCTCGATGAGATGCCTTTCTACAAGCCCAAAGACGACGATCCGGTCATGGTGTACCTGCAGGAGCGTAGAAAAGCGCTCGGCGGTTACTTGCCGCAGCGTCGGCGCAAGGCGGAAAGCGCGCCGGCGGTGCCGCCGCTTTCGGCGTTCGAGGCGGTGGTGAAGGGTTCCGAGGGACGTGAGATCTCGACCACCATGGCGTTCGTGCGCATTCTCACTGCACTGGTGCGCGACAAGACCCTCGGCAAGCACGTCGTGCCCATCGTCCCGGACGAGGCGCGCACCTTCGGCATGGAGGGTATGTTCCGGCAGCTGGCGATCTACTCCTCCGAAGGCCAGAAGTACGAGCCGGTGGACCGCGACCAGGTCATGTACTACCGCGAGGACAAGCAGGGGCAGATTCTCGAGGAGGGCATCAACGAAGCCGGGGCGTTCTCGTCCTGGATCGCAGCAGCGACCTCCTACAGCCATTCGGACCTGGTGACGGTACCGTTCTATATTTTCTATTCGATGTTCGGCATGCAGAGGATAGGTGATCTCGCCTGGGCCGCAGGGGACCAACGTGCGAGAGGGTTCCTGCTCGGCGCCACGGCGGGCCGCACCACGCTGAACGGCGAAGGACTGCAGCACGAGGACGGCCACAGCCACCTGCTGTCCTCGGCGATTCCGAATTGCGTTTCCTACGATCCGACCTTCGGCTACGAGCTCGCGGTCATCATCCAGGACGGCCTGCGCCGCATGGTGACGGACCAAGAGGACGTGTTCTACTACATCACCGTAATGAACGAGAACTACGAGCACCCGGCGATGCCGGCGGGCGCCCAGGAGGGCATTCTTAGGGGCATGTACTTGTGGCGGGAGTCGAAATCGAAATCCAAGAGCCGCGCGCAACTCATGGGTTCGGGCACGATCCTGCGCGAAGTCATCGCCGCCGGCGAACTGCTCGAATCGGACTGGAGCATCGCGGCCGACATCTGGAGCGCGACCAGCTTCACGGAGCTGCGCCGCGATGGGCTCGCCGCGGAGCGCTGGAACCTGTTGCACCCGGAAGGCAAGCCGCGTACGCCGTACGTGACCGAGCGTCTGGAAAAGCGCGCCGGCCCGGTGGTGGCGGCGACCGACTACATGAAAACCTTCGCCGACCAGATCCGGCCGTTCGTGCCCCAAGACCGCATCTATCGCGTGCTGGGGACAGACGGTTTCGGCCGCTCGGATTCGCGTGCCAAGCTGCGCCACTTCTTCGAGGTGAACCGCTACTTCATTGCGATCGCCGCGCTCAAAGCGCTCGCCGATCTCGGCGAAGTGAAGCCCAAGGTCGTGGCCGATGCGATAAAGAAATACGGCATCAATCCAGACAAATACGATCCGGTAACCGTTTAACCGTTCAAGAGCCTGGGATAGGCGCGGGTGCCCGGCGCCCGACCCGAAACGAACACAAGCATGGCAATCCTCAGAGAGATCGTCGTCCCCGACATCGGCGACTTCAAGAACGTCGACGTCATCGAAGTTTTGGTGAAGCCAGGGGACGCCATCCAGCCCGAGCAGTCGCTGATCACCGTCGAGTCGGACAAGGCGACGATAGAGATCCCATCGCCCGCGGCCGGCAAGGTGAAAGAGCTCCGCGTCAAGGTCGGCGACAAGGTGTCCGCCGGCAGCTTGCTCCTCATGCTCGAAACGTCGGAAGGCTCGACTGCCCCGGTGCCGAAACCCGCCGCGCCTCCGGCACTGGTTCTTGCTCCGGCTGGTCCGGCTCCCCTTGGTGCACCGGCGCGTGCAGTGCCGCCGCCCGTGGTGCCGTTGGCCGGCAAGCCCGATCCGGTCCCGTACGAGCCTGCTCCCGCTCCCGGATTCACGCCGCACGCGAGTCCGTCGGTGCGCAAGTTCGCGCGCGAGCTGGGCGTCGACCTCCCCAAAGTGAAGGGCTCGGGCCCAAAAGGCCGCATCACGCAGGAAGACGTGCAGGCATTCGTCAAGGGTGTGATGAAGGGGGTGCAAACGGCGCCGGCGCCCGCCGCGCGAGGTGGCTTCGGTTTCGACCTGCCGGAGTGGCCGCAAATCGATTTCTCCAGATTCGGTCCGGTCGAGACGAAACCGCTGTCGCGCATCAGGAAACTTTCGGGCGGGTTTCTGCATCGTAACTGGGTCTCGATACCGCACGTCACCCAGCACGACGAGGCCGACATTACAGAGCTCGAAGCCTTCCGCAAGGAAAACGCGCAGGTCGCGGAAAAAGAGGGCTTCAAGCTCACCATGCTCGCCTTCCTGGTGAAGGCTTCCGTGAACGCCTTGAAACAGTTTCCGGATTTCAACGCTTCACTCGACAAAGCCGGCGAGAACCTGATCGTCAAGAAGTACTATCACATCGGTGTCGCGGTCGACACGCCCGATGGGCTGGTCGTGCCCGTGATTCGCGACGCCGATCGCAAGGGCGTTTTCGATGTTGCCCGCGAGCTGGCGGAGATCTCCAAGCTCGCGCGGGAGAAAAAGCTCAAGCCCGACAGCATGCGCGGTGGCACCTTCAGCATTTCCAGCCTTGGCGGCATCGGTGGCACCGCTTTCACGCCCATCATCAACGCGCCCGAGGTTGCGATCCTCGGCGTCGCGCGGTCGCAGATGCGCCCGGTGTACAAGGATGGCGCGTTCGTTCCGCGGCTGATGCTGCCGCTGTCGCTCGCCTACGACCACCGCGTCATCGACGGTGCGGCCGGGGCGCGCTTCACGACCTATCTGGCCTCGGTCCTTTCCGACATTCGCCGCACCCTTTTGTGAGGCCGGCGTGGCGCAGATGATTGAAGTCAAGGTGCCTGACATCGGCGATTTCAAGGATGTCGAGATCATCGAAGTCCTGGTGAAGCCCGGCGACCGGGTGGAAAAAGAGGCCTCGCTCATCACGCTCGAGTCCGACAAGGCGACGATAGAAATTCCGTCGCCGCACGCGGG
>DATDGA010000291.1:0-3017 GCA_036522335.1 Burkholderiales bacterium | reverse complement strand
CCCGGCAAGTTCACCTACGCCTCATCGGGCAACGGATCTTCGCTGCACCTCGCGGCCGAGCTCTTCAAGCAGATGGCGGGCGTGGACCTGGTGCACGTGCCTTACAAGGGCGCGGCGCCCGCAATGACGGATCTCGTGTCGGGTCAGGTGGATATGAGCTTCGCGCCGGTGGCGAACGTAGTGCCGTTCGCCCGGGCCGGGAAACTCAGGCTCCTCGCGCTCACCGGCGCGAAGCATTCCGCATTCGCCCCGGGCACGCCGACCTTGAGCGAAAGCGGATTGCCCGGGTTCGACGTGTGGACCTGGTACGCGATCCTCACGACCTCCGGCACGCCCGAGGCCGTCATCGACCGCCTGCACGCGGCGCTCGCGAAAATCGCGAACGATCCGCAATTGAAGGAGCAACTCGCGAACATCGGCATAGACGCGCAAACCAGCGCTTCGCCGGCCGAAGCGCGCGCCTACCGCGCGAGCGAAGTGGAGAAGTGGGGAAAGCTGGTGAGGGCGATCGGCGTAAAGGTGGAGTAGGTTCCGAGCGCTGCCGCTCGAACCGGCCTCAGGCTTTCTGCGCCTTGAGCAGATCGCGGATTTCGGCGAGCAGGACTTCCTGCTTCGTCGGAGCAGGCGGCGTGGACTCCTTGACTTTCATCACCATGCCGAGAAACTTCACGATGAAGAGATAGAGCACGAACGCGATGATGATGAAATTCACCACCTCGCCGAGGAAAAGCCCATAGGGAATTTCCTTCGCGCCGACCACGATCTTCCAGCCGAGATAGCCCTGCTCGCCCGGGACCAGTATTCCGAGGAAGGGCATGAGGATATGCTTGACCAGGGAGTCGACGATCTTGGCGAACGAAGCGCCGATGATTACGCCCACGGCAAGGTCGACGACGTTGCCCTTCAAGGCGAAGTTCTTGAATTCTTCGAGCACCGAAAGCGCCTTGCGCGCGTGATCGGTCGAGCCTATCGATTTCAGCGGGTCCATGCATGCCTCCTGGAGACGAATAAAGACCGGCGCGAGCCGGCCCTGTTGAAAAATTAGTCCAGCTTGACGCCGAGGCGCTTGCCGATGTCGCCCCACTTGTCCATGTCGGACTTGATCAAGGCGGCGAACTGCTCGGGCGTTCCGCCCGCCGGGTCCATGCCCTGCTCGATCAGGTTGCGCCTGACCTCGACGAGGTCGAGCACGGCGCGGATTTCCCTGTTGAGCAGAAGGACGACGGGGCGAGGCGTCTTCGCGGGCGCGAGCAGGCCCCACCAGCCGATCACCTCGTAGCCCGGTAGTCCGGATTCGTCTACCGTGGGCAGATCGGGCACGGCGACCGAGCGCTGCAGTCCTGCCTGGGCGATCGCGCGCAGTCTCCCGGCTTTGGCGTGCGGCATGCCCACGGCGATCGGCGTGAGAGACAACTGCACTTCGTTGGCGAGTTGCGCCGTGATGGCAGGCGCGATGCCCTTGAAGGGAATGTGCGTCATCTGCATGCCCGTCAGCGACAAGAGGAGCTCGGTCGCCAGGTGCGGCGAGCTTCCCGGGCCGGAAGAGCCGTAGTTGAGCTTCCCGGGATTTGCCTTGGCGTAGGCGACGAACTCCTTCAGATCCTTCGCCGGGACCGAAGGATGAACGAAGAGCACCAGAGGCGAAGTCGTGGCGAGCGCCACCGGCGCAAAATCGGCTATGGGATCGTAGGGGAGCTTGTCGAACAGCTTCGCGCTGCTCGAGAGCGAGGAGAAAGCGAACAGTAGCGTGTAGCCGTCGGGTTGCGCCTTGGCGACGAGATCGGCGCCGATGATTCCGGAGCCCGCGGGCCGGTTGTCGACGATGAAGCTCTGGCCGAGCCGCCGGGTCAGATGCGCCGCGAGAATCCGCCCGACCACATCGGTGCCGCCGCCGGGAGCGAAGGGAACGATGATCCGGACCGAACGCGCGGGGTAATCGTCGGCGGCGCCGGCGAACGATGCCGCAAAGATGAGGGCGCAGAGCGACTTCGTCAGGATGCTGCGCATGATGCCTCCAGCGGCAAAAGTTGCGGCGGCGAATCGCAAGGCCGCCCGCAAGAGAAACGCGCTTGACCGCTTCGCCGCGCGAACCATAGTATATAGCGGCACGGCCGGCCGGAATTCCTTGGGACCTCGGGGCGCCTGCCGTTCAAATCGGCAATCCGCCCGGCATCTCGGATTTTCCAAAAAGGGGAGGCCACATGTCCTTCGACGTTCGATTCGAATACCGCCGCCGTTTGCTCAAGTGGCTTTCGGCAAGCCCGCTCGCTGCGTCGCCCGCCTTTGCTCTCGCCGCGGCCGACAAGCCCTCCAAGCTCGATCAGCTCGAGGTGGAAGCCGCCCTCATCGGGAAGCCCGAGGACGCGATCAACGTGTTCGATTTCGAGCCGGTGTTCTTCAAGAACGTGCCGCCCGCGCACATCGGCTACATGGCCTCGGGCATCGACAATGAAGTGACGCTGCGCGCAAACCGCGAGGCTTTCGCGAAGTATTACTTGCGGCCGCGCCGCCTGAACGACGTCTCGAAGGTGGACATGAGCGTCGAGATCCTCGGCGTGAAGTATCCGAATCCCATCTTCATCTGCCCGACCGGCGGCAACAAGGCCTACAACGCGGAAGGCGACGTCGCCGTCGGGCGCGCGGCGAAGGCGGGCGGCCATCTGGAGATGCTTTCCACCGCCGCGAGTACTTCGGTCGAGGACGTGACCGCGGCGCGCGGTGCGCCGATCTGGTTCCAGCTCTACGCTTCGCCCAAGTGGGAAGTCGCGGAGGCCCTGGTGAAGCGCGCCGAGCGCGCCGGCTGCCCGGTCGTCGCGGTGACGGTGGACCGCGTCGGCGGCAGGAACCAGGAGACCTTCTTCCGCCTGCGGCGCACCGACACGCGCACCTGCTCGAATTGCCACGAGCCCGGCGTGCAGGGAAGCGTGAAGCGCAAGCCCAACTACGACGGCATCGATCTCAGCGGCTTGTCCAATACGCAGTCGGCCAACATGACCTGGGACTTCATCAAGCGCCTG
>DATDGA010000290.1:0-5319 GCA_036522335.1 Burkholderiales bacterium | reverse complement strand
GGTCGGCGTCCGAGTCCATGCGCTCTATCAGCAGTTCAAAGCCACAGTGATGCGCGCTCCAGCTCATGCCTGAAGTCGATGCACCCTTCCTCGCTTTCCCCTGCACTTTCCCCATCAAGATCATGGGAAAGACCCAGGCCGGCTTTGCGCAGACGGTGACCGAGGTCGTGCGGCGCCACGCCCCGGATTTCGACCCCGCGACGCTCGAAATGCGCTCGAGCCGCGAGGGGAAATACCTTTCGCTTACCTGCACGGTGCGTGCAGTCTCGCGCGAGCAGCTCGACGAGCTGTATCGGGAACTGTGCGATCATCCGATGGTGACGATGGTTTTGTGAACCGCCCCATGGAAACCGCCGAAAGATCCGCTTCTGCCGTTGTTCCCTCGCGAACAGGAATCGAGGGTGTGAAGGCGCCGATCGTCAGGCATCTCGACCTCGCCGAGTACGCGGCGACATACCAGGCGATGCGCAGATTCACCGATGCGCGCGGGGCGACAACGCCCGACGAGCTCTGGATGCTCGAACATCCATCGGTGTATACGGTCGGCATTGCGGGCCGGGAGAAGCACTTTCCCCGCGTGTCGGCGATCCCGCTCGAGCGAACCGATCGCGGCGGGCAGATCACCTATCACGGGCCGGGCCAGGCGATCGTTTATACGCTCGTCGATCTCGCGCGGCTGGGTCTTACCGTGAGAACGATGGTGACGCTGATCGAGCAGGCCGTCATCGATACGCTCCGCGAGCACGCTGTGAGGGCCGAGAGAAAAAGCGGCGCCCCGGGCGTATACGTGGGCGGCGCCAAGATCGCGGCGCTCGGACTCAGGGTGCGG
Source organism: Burkholderiales bacterium (assembly GCA_036522335.1). Lineage (GTDB taxonomy): Bacteria > Pseudomonadota > Gammaproteobacteria > Burkholderiales > SG8-39 > VBDM01. Next base: position 4,490 of record DATDGA010000290.1, on the reverse strand, counting down.
CGCGGCTGCTGCTACCACGGCGTCGCGCTCAATGTGAACATGGACCTTGCGCCCTTTTCCGCGATCGACCCCTGCGGCTATCCCGGGCTCCAGGTCACGCAGACCTCTGCCCATGGCGTCGCTGCGAGCACCGAAGATCTCGGCAACGAGCTCGCCCGCCGCATCGCGCGGTTCATCGAGGAAAAATGACCGCCACCGTCGAAAAAAAGAAAGGCCTGGCGAAGACGCGCATCCCGATCGCGGTCGTGCCGGTAGAGCGGCTCGCAAAACCCGAGTGGATACGCGTTCGCGCGGCCTCGCCCGATTCGCGCTTTCACGACATCAAGCGCATCCTCCGCGAGAAAAATCTCCACACGGTGTGCGAGGAAGCCTCCTGCCCCAACATCGGCGAGTGCTTCGGCAAAGGCACCGCAACCTTCATGATCCTCGGAGATCTCTGCACGCGGCGCTGCCCGTTCTGCGACGTCGCTCACGGCAAGCCGCTGCCGCCCGATCCGGAGGAGCCCGCGCATCTCGCGCAGACGATCGCCGCGCTCGGCCTTTCCTACGTCGTCATCACCAGCGTGGACCGCGACGATCTGAAGGACGGCGGGGCGCAGCACTTTGTCGATTGCATCCGCGCGGTGCGTCGAAGTTCGCCCGCGACGCGCATCGAAGTGCTCGTGCCGGATTTTCGCGGAAGGCTCGAGCGAGCGCTCGAAGTGTTAAACGCCACGCTCCCCGACGTGATGAACCACAACCTGGAGACCGTACCCCGGCTCTACCGACGCGCGCGGCCGGGCGGCAACTACCCGCATTCGCTGAAGCTCCTCGCGGAGTTCAAGGCGAGCCACCCGCATGTCCCGACCAAGTCCGGCCTGATGGTGGGTCTGGGCGAAACCGATGACGAGATCGTGCAGGTGATGCGCGACCTGCGCGCACACTATGTCGACATGCTCACGATCGGCCAGTACCTCCAGCCTTCGGCGCACCATCTCCCTGTTCTGCGGTACGTGCACCCGGACAGCTTCGCAACGTTCGAGCGCGAAGCGCAGGCGCTCGGTTTCACCCACGCCGCAGTTGGCCCGATGGTGCGGTCGTCGTACCACGCGGACCGGCAGGCGCACGCGGCGGGCGTGAACTAAGGAGCAGCTTCTTGGTTCGTGTTCTCGGATTTGTCGCCGCGCTCCTCGTTCCGGCCACGGTGTTGGCCGCGGGCCTCGCCGACATTTCGAACCGCGACGCCATCAACGGATTGAAGGAGGCGCTTACGCGAGGTTCCCAAGCCGCGGTGGAGCGCCTTGGCGTCGAGAACGGCTTTTTCGGAAACAATCGCGTCAAGATCCCCCTGCCCTCGTCGCTGAGGAGGATGGAGGCGGTGATGCGCTCGATCGGCATGGACAGGCATGCCGACGAGCTGGTGCTGCGCATGAACCGCGCGGCCGAGGCCGCCGTGCCCGAGGCGAAGACCCTGCTCGTCGACGCGGTGAAGAAAATGAGCGTGCAGGACGCGAAAGGCATCCTGACGGGCGGCGATGACGCCGCGACCCAGTATTTCAAGCGCACGACTTCCGAACCGCTGGCCAGGCGGTTCCGGCCGATCGTCAAGAAGGCGATGGAAAAGGTGAAGCTCGCCGAAAAATACGACGAGATCGCCGCAAGCGGGGCGAAGTTCGGCCTCGTAAAGGAAGAGGACGCACAACTGGAGGATTATGTCACCAGGAAAGCGCTCGACGGCCTGTTCGTCGTCATCGCCGAAGAGGAGAAGAAAATCCGCAAGGACCCGCTCGGCAGCGCCTCGGCAATCATCAGCAAGGTATTCGGGGCGCTTCCCAAGTAGTGCGCCACTAGAAATACACCCGCGTGCGCCCGGGATTGCGCGAGATGTCGTAGAGCGCCGAGCGGGCCACGTTCGCCACCTTGCGCACGCCGGCGCGCGACAGCAGCGTCTCGGTCGCGAAATCGCCGGGCTCGTCGCAGATGAGGCGCAGTTCCACAATCGAGAGCCGTGCGGCGATGGCGCGCCGCAGGACACGGTCGTTGAAAATGGCGAGCGCCGTGGCGGCCACGCGCTGCTGCGAGGGCTCGATATATCGCGCCGGAACGAGCGTGCACACGATCGTCGGCACACCGGCCTCCACGGCGGCCGAGACCAGGCGCGCGAAAACATTCTCGAATTCATCGGCGGCCGAGGCCAGAACGTCGAGGCCCTCCCGAATTGTCCGAGCGCTGCCCTGCAGCAGGCCGCTCGTCTCGATCGCCCATCCGCCGTCGACGCAGATACCGATGTGACTGGCCTCCGCCGGAATCGCCCGGGTGTGACCCTGCTGCAGTACCTCGGGCGGCTGGAGAACGGTGAGCTTCCAGGGATTGCGCGGCGCCGGGACGAGTGCGCTCTCGGCCTGCCCCTTTCCGAGATCGATGTTCTGCAGCGCGTCGCCGAGCAGCACCAGGTGCCGGATGATGTCGGGCGACCTGTCATCCTCCTGGACGGAATTCTGCAACATGTTGTCCTCCTTTGGCCGGGTTCTTGTTACGAGCGCTGCGCGGGTGCGCTTCTCCGATCAGGCGCTCAATGCGCCTTGAGTCTCACCGCTTTCAGCAACCTGAGACTTCAACGACTAGTGTCGCACCCGGGCAGGATCAAAAGCGAGTCGGGCAAGTCCTACAATAAATGTCAGGCAAACCCCTTCTTCCCTGCTTCGCCTTGCGGGTAAGCACGCGCAGACTTCGTTCAGACGCTCAGTGCGCCTTTTCCCAATTCTGTCCCGATCCCACGTCCACCACAAGCGGAACCTTGAGGCTCGCCACGCCGCTCATGAGCTTCGGGAGCTCGGCCTTTACGTGCGCAAGCTCGTCCTCCGGCGCCTCGAGCACCAGTTCGTCGTGCACCTGCATGATGAGCTTGGTCGCGAGCGTTTCGCGATCGAGCCAGTTTCGCACGGCGATCATCGCGAGCTTGATGAGGTCGGCAGCAGTCCCCTGCATCGGCGCGTTGATCGCGGCGCGCTCGGCCCCGCCGCGGCGCGCGGGATTTCCGCTTTTGATCTCGGGCAGCCACAGGCGTCTGCCGAGTACGGTCTCGACGTAACCGCGCTCGCGCGCGGTCTTGCGGGTTTCTTCCATGTATCTCGCGACCGCAGGATAACGGGTGAAGTAGCTGGCGATGTAGGCCTGCGCCGTGGCGCGCTCGATACCCAGTTGCTGCGCGAGGCCGAAGGCCGACATCCCGTAGATCAGTCCGAAGTTGATGGTCTTGGCGTAGCGGCGTTCCTCCGGCGACACTTCGTTCAGCGAGCGGCCGAAAACCTCGGCTGCGGTCGCGCGGTGGATGTCCTCGCCCGCTTCGAACGCCCGCAGCAGGTTCTCGTCGCCCGAGATATGCGCCATGATGCGCAGCTCCACTTGGGAGTAGTCGGCACTGACGATCGCGTGACCCGCGGGAGCGACGAAGGCTTCGCGGATGCGCCGGCCTTCGGCGGTTCTCACCGGGATATTCTGAAGATTGGGGTCGTTCGAGGCGAGGCGCCCCGTGACCGCGGTCGCCTGTCCATAATTTGTGTGCACCCGGCCCGTGTGCGAATTCACCATCTTCGGCAACTTGTCGGTGTAAGTCGACTTAAGCTTCGAGATTTCCCGGTAATCGAGCAGCATCCTCGCGAGTGGATGGTCGAGCGCCAGTCTCTCCAGCACCTCCTCGTCGGTCGAGGGTGCGCCTGAAGGCGTTTTCTTGATGACGGGCATCCCTTTCTTTTCGAAAAAAATCTCGGAGATCTGCTTGGGCGAGCCGAGATTGAAGGGTTGACCTGCTTCCTTGTGAGCTTTTCCTTCGAGAGCGAGCATTTTCTGCCCCAGCTCGTGGCTCATCGCGTCGAGCTGGGCCGCGTCGATCAGCACGCCGTCCCTTTCCATTCTGAAAAGGACTTCGCGCACCGGAAGCTCGATCGAGCCGTACACGTAAGCGAGCTTCTCTTCGACTTCGAGCTTCGGAAAGAGGGCACGGTGGATCCGCAGCGTGACATCGGCGTCCTCGGCCGCATAGGCCGCCGCCTGCTCGATAGGCACGTCGCGGAAGTTGATCTGCGCCTTACCCTTCCCGGCTACGTCCTCGTACGTGATCGTTTTGTAGCCGAGATACTTGAGCGCGAGACTGTCCACGTCGTGACGCGAGGCGGTCGAGTCGAGCACGTAGGATTCGAGCATCGTGTCATAGACGATGCCGGAGAGCCGCACGCCGTAACGCGCGAGCACCTGCATGTGATATTTGAGATTGTGACCGACTTTGAAGCGCATCGCGTCCTCGAGCAACGGCTTCAGCTTTTCGAGTGCGCGCTCGCGAGATATCTGCGCCGGCGCGCCGGGGTAGGCGTGACCCAGCGGCACGTAAGCGCCGCACCCGACTCGATCGGCAAACGAAACCCCGATAAGCTCGGCGCGCTGTGCATCGGTAGCGCTCGTTTCCGTGTCGATGGAAAAAAGCGTCGCTGCCGCTAGTCGCGACACCCATGCGT
>DATDGA010000289.1:0-3538 GCA_036522335.1 Burkholderiales bacterium | reverse complement strand
GGCAACGCGACGCGGACCGCGACGGCGGCGCGCGCGTCATCGGCATTGCGGTGGAAATCCCGGACTGCGGCGGCGGTTACGCGGCCCAATTCTGGATGGAGAGCGGCTGTTATGTTGACGTGCAGTGAGAAGCGCGGGAATCCGAGCAGGCCGGGTCGGGCGCGTAATTTGATGTGAGCGATCTGCGGGCGCAAGAATCGTCGCGCTGTCCGCGAAAGAGAAGGGCCCGGAGTGTGTAGCTCCGAGCCCGTGGTCGCCGCGGGTGGACGCGTACGACACGAGGGTTGTCGCATGGGTCCCCTGGGCGGTCGAGTTCCCGGCGGCCGGGCTCGTGGGTGGACTCGCTGCGGCAGGTTCAGTGTGTGGTCGATGACTGCCGTCGGGTGTTCCACCTATGCCGACGCTGCGATCGTGGGCAGATCTATTGCGGCGAGCCAAGGCACCAAACGCAGCGCACGGCTGCTCGGCGGCAGAGCCAGCGGCGGTATTGGCGGAGCTATCCAGGTCGGCGCAAAACGTCTGCTCGGACGCGCAGGTGGCGCGCTCGTCGGCGTCAGATCGAAACGGACATGGGTAGCCGAGAAGTTGCCTGGGCGCCGAAGGTTTCTTCCGCGCAGCACGCAGCCGTCGCAGTGACGTCCGCGGTGCTGCGCCAGGAGAAGACCGATGGAATCGATCTGGATGGGCATCGCTCCGGGCTCGCTGACGACGCGCGTGATCGCGATGGATGGCCCGGGCGAGACGATCATGAAAGCGCAGCTGGCGCGCGATCCCAAGCACCCGCGCGCACTCGCGACGCTGCTGGAAGCGGTGGCGTTGTGGCAGGGGATGCCGGTCCGCGCTGCGCTGTGTGCCGACGGCTGGGACGGTTCGTGCGGCTCCAATCTCTGTCGCGAAGCGTTCTTGGACGACGGCGGAGCGCTGTACAGCATCGTGTGGGTCCCCGCGGGCGCGCACCGCCGAAGGCGCCACCGGCTCTCGGGCCTGGGTGATTTTCGCGATCTCGAGCGGCTCTTGATCTCGGAGGTGGCGCGATGATCAGCGAGCAACAACGCGCCGCGATTCGGCGGCTGTTCTTCGCCGAGCACTGGAAGGTCGGGACGATCGCCAGCGAGCTGGGCATCCACCACGACGCAGTGGAGCTCGCGCTCGAGCCGCGGCGCTTCGTCAATCGGCGCTTCGCCGCCACCGCGTTCCTGCTCGAGCCGTACAAGGCCTTCATCGCGGACACACTGGGGCAGTATCCGCGGCTTCGCGCCACGCGCTTGCTGCAGATGATCGAGGCCCGCGGCTATCGCGGTAGCGTAACCACGCTGCGGCGCTACGTGAGCAAGGTGCGGCCTGTGCCCAAGCACGAAGCGTTCTTCCGGCTCTCGGTCCTGCCCGGCGAGCAAGCGCAGGTCGACTGGGGGGCGTTCGGCAAGATTCGCGTGGGCCGCTTCGAGCGGCTGCTGTCGTGCTTCGTGATGGTGCTGATGTGGTCGCGCGCCACCTTCGCGCGCTTCACGCTCGACCAGACGCTCGAGAGCTTCATGCGCTGCCACGTCGAAGCGTTCGAGCGCTTGGGAGGCGCGCCACGCGTTGCGCTCTACGACAATCTCAAGAGCGTCGTGATCGAGCGTCAGGGTGACCTGATCCGGTTTCATCCCAAGATCCTGGAGTTCGCCGGGCACTACCACTTCGACCCCAGACCCGTAGGCATTGCGCGAGGTAACGAGAAGGGCGGAGTCGAGCGGCGGATTCGCTTCGTCCGCGAATCGTTCTTCGCCGCGCGCAGCTTCAGCTCGCTTGACGACCTCAATCAGCAGCTTGACCAGTGGATCGAGCGCATCGTGCACGCCCGCAAAGTGCCCGGCGACGACGAGCGCACTGTCGCCCAAGCGTTCGCAGAGGAGCAGCCGCGCTTGCTGCCGTTGCCCGCTCATCGCTTCGGCACGGACTTCGTACGTGCGGTCAGCTCAGGCAAGACGCCTTACGTGCGCTTCGACCGCAACGACTACTCGATCCCGCACACGCTGGTGCGAAAGCCGCTGACGCTCGCCGCATCCGAACGCTGCGTGCGCATCCTCGATGGCGTACAGGAGGTCGCTCGGCACGAGCGCTGTTGGGACCGCGGTCGGCAGATCGAGCAGGAGCACCACCTAAAAGCGCTCGCCACAGAAAAGCGCAAGGCGCGCGAGCACCGCGGTCGCAATCGCCTTTCGGCAGCCTGCCCCAGCGCTATGCCGTTTCTGTCCGCCGTCGCGCTGCACGGCGGCCACCTCGGCGGCACCACCAGCCGGCTACTGCGCTTGCTCGACCGACACGGCGCTGCAGAACTCGACGAAGCCTTGCGCGAGGCGACCGCTCGCGGCGCTTTCGCCGCTCACTCGGTCGCGCACGTGCTCGACCAGCGCAGAAGAACACGCGGACTGCCCGTCCCGATCGAGGTCGTGCTGCCCGATGACCCGCGCGTGCGCGACCTCGTGCTCACACCCCACGCGCTCGAGAGCTACGACCGACTCGCGCGCGCCGGCCAGGCGCAGCCCAAAGACGACGCGGAGCGCGACCATGACTGAGCTCGCTACGCGCCTGCACAGCCTGGAATTGCTTGCCACTGCCACCGCTCTCAACGATGTCATCGCCCTCGCCACCAAGAAGCGATGGGGTACTACGGAGCTGCTCGAGCACATCGCCGACATCGAGGACCAGGACCGCGCTCGTCGCGGACTTGTGCGCCGAACCAAGCGCTCCAAGCTCGAGCGCTTCAAGCTCATGGCTGACTTCGACTGGAACTGGCCCAAGAACATCGACCGCGCGCTGTGTGAGTCCGTCGTGCGCTTGGACTTCCTGCCAGAAGCCAGAAACGTCGTGCTCGTCGCGCCTCAGGGCCTGGGCAAGACCATGATCGCCCAGAACATCGTCCATCAGGCGATCCTCCAAGGCCACGGCGCGCTCTTCATCACCGCTGCTCAACTCCTGCTCGACCTCGGCGCACAGGAGTCCTCACGCGCCCTGCACCGCCGACTCCAGCACTACGCCAGCATCAGCCTGCTCGTCATCGACGAGATCGGCTTTCTCGCCTTCGACAACCGAAACGCCGACCTCCTCTTCCAGGTCGTCAGCCGCCGATACGAAAAGAAGAGCCTCGTGCTCACTACCAATCTGCTCTTCCGCGACTGGCACACCATCTTCCCCAACGCCACCTGCGCCACCGCCCTCATCGACCGCATCGTCCACCACGCCGACGTCATCAGCATCGACGGTGACAGCTACCGCGCTCGCGAAGCCGAACTCGAGGCACACGCGCGCGCTCAACGAAGACCCAAGCGCTGACGACCTCGGCCTCCTCGACCCTCTCCCGCAGCCCGGCCCTCACCTCGGCCGGGCTGTTCCCTTTCCCGCGGATCAGCATGCTCGCCAACAAGCCGGCCCCGCCCTCGACCGCCAACGCGCCGGCATCTTGTCCGCCTTGCATATGGCGCGCGTCACCGGCGTGGGCCAGCACGTGGACGTGTCGATGCTCAGGACGGCGCGGCACTGGACGGCCGAAGAGCGC
>DATDGA010000288.1:0-1641 GCA_036522335.1 Burkholderiales bacterium | reverse complement strand
GACCGGAATCATCTTTGTCGTCGCCGCCGGAACCTCGAACACCTCGTCGCCGGCGACCGCGAGCGTCGGAATCCCGGAAGCGCTGATGCGGTAGCGGTGCGGAGTCTCTTCCGTGTTCATGATCTGCAGGCGGTAGACGTTCTCTATCGTTCCACCTCCGACCTCGCGCGACAGGCTCGCGCGGTCGCGGATCACGTCCACCTTGAGCGGCACGCGCAGCGCGAGCGACAGCGCGGCGCCCAGAGTCACCGCCGAGAGGATCGCGGAATAGACGAGCACCCGGGGCCTCCCCACGCGCCTCAGCATCCCGGCGAAGTTCCAGCGCCGCCGCAGCGCGTTCTCCGTCGCATAGCGGATCAGACCGGGCGCGTAGTTCATCTTCTTCATCACCTGGTTGCAGCCGTCGATGCAGGCCGCGCAGCCGATGCACTCGTATTGCAGGCCTTTCCTGATGTCGATCCCGGTCGGGCAGACCTGGACGCAGATGCCGCAGTCGATGCAGTCACCGAGTCCGGCTGCCTTCGGATCGGTCGAGCGCGAGCGTCCGCCGCGCGGCTCGCCGCGGGCGTTGTCGTAAGTGATCACCAGGGTGTCGGAATCGAACATCGCGCTCTGAAAGCGCGCGTAGGGGCACATGTACTTGCACACCTGCTCGCGCATCCAGCCGGCGTTGCCGTAGGTCGCGAAGCCGTAGAACAGGACCCAGAACGATTCCCAGGGCCCGAGCCGCAGCGCCGCGACCTCGCTCGCAAGCTCGCGGATGGGCGTGAAATAGCCGACGAAGGTGAACCCGGTCCACAGCGAAAGCGCGATCCAGAGCGCGTGCTTCGCGAGCTTCAGGCGCAGCCTCTTGAGGCTGAACGCCCCTTTGTCGAGCTGCATCCGGTGCTGGCGGTCGCCTTCCACCTGGCGCTCGATCCACATGAAGATCTCGGTATAGACCGTCTGCGGGCAGGCGTAGCCGCACCACAGGCGCCCCGCGACCGCGGTGAAGAGGAACAGCGACAGCGCCGAGATCACCAGAAGCACGGCGAGGTAGATGAAATCCTGCGGCCACAGCACCAGCCCGAAGACGTAGAACTTGCGCGCGGCGATGTCGAACAGCACCGCCTGGCGGGCGTTCCACGAGAGCCAGGGCGTGCCGTAGAAGACGGTCTGCGTGGCGAGCACCAGGGCGACGCGCCAGCCCGCGAACCACCCGCCGACCGCGCGCGGGTAGATCTTCTCGCGGACTTCGTACAGCGCCTCCTCGATGAACTCGTCGGATTTGCGCAGCTCCCGGTTCTTCAGGGAGTCATTCATCGCTCACCGGGAGACGGCTTGGGGGTTCGACAGGCTGTAGACGTACGCCGCGAGGATGTGCACCTTCGCCTCGCCCAGGAACTCCTTGTGCGGGGGCATCACGCTGATGCGTCCCTTGGTGATCGCTTCGATGATGGCGGCTTCGCCGGAACCGAAGAGCCAGATGTCGTCGGTCAGGTTGGGGGCGCCGAGCTGTGGGTTGCCCTTTCCGTCCGCGCCGTGGCACGCGGCGCAGACCGCGAATTTTTCCTTGCCGCGCGCGGCGTGAGCCGGGTCGGACTTCAGCCCGGAAAGGGAAAGCACGTAGTGCGCGACGTCTTTCGTCCCTTCCTCGCCGAG
>DATDGA010000287.1:0-1804 GCA_036522335.1 Burkholderiales bacterium | reverse complement strand
ACTCGTGGGCATCGCCGTTGGTTCGCGGCGGGCTTGATCGCGCTTGCGCTGTCGGCGCCCGCGGCCGGGCAGGACGACGAGCTCGCCCGCATTCGCGAAGAAGCGGCGGCAATGCGGCAGGCGCTCGATCGGCTCGATGCGAGGATCCGGGTGCTCGAAGGAAAATCGGCAACGGCAAGCGCCCCGCCAGCCTACGGGAAGAGCCTCGACGCGCTCGCTTCGCTCAAGCGCGCCTGGTCTCAGGTCGTTCCGGCAATGCCCGGGGACAAGGTCGAGGCGCTCCTCGGCAAACCGGGGAACATCCTGCGCATCGACAATACCCTGGTGTGGTACTACATCTATCCGGAAATCGGGCGCGGCTCGGTGTTCTTCGACTCGAGCGGGAAAGTTTCGAGCAAGCAGGCGCCGGCGTTGGGCTGGTAGGGAGGCCGGCGAACCGCGGGCCTCACCGAAGGAGGCTACCGCGCCGCACGCGCCTCGATCAGCTCGCGCAGGGGCGCCGGGAGCCAAGCGCGCAGCCGTTCGGACACTTGCGCTTCGCGACGCTGCCACAGAACGCCCAGGCCGATGATCGCGAGGCCCAGCAAAGAGAGCGCGAGCGGAAAGATCATGCTGTCCCTGAACACCTTGTAGGAAAGGTAACCGAGGTAGCCCGCGACGCCGAGGCCCCCGAACACCGCGAACACGCGCCGGCCGATCGCTGCGCCGAGGAGAATCATCGCGACGTTGATGCCGCAGTAGCCGAGCTTGCCGAGCTCGCTCCCCGAGTTCATCAGCGAAAGCCCGCCCCAGAAGGTGAGCACGCCGAAGAGATACAGCCAGAACGCATAGTCGCGCGAGAAACGCGAGCGCAAGTCCACCCAGAACGCGAGGAGCACCATCGCGAGCCCGAACCAGAACGAGATGAACTTGCGGATCTCCCAGTCGTATACGCGCTCCGCGCCGAGCAGATACGGCACCAGGTCCATGCTCATGTACCACAGCGTCACCGCGATCGGCATCAGCATGAACGGAAAGCGGTAGCGCCACAGCAGCACGGAGCCGATCGCGAGCGTGCCGAATTCCATCATGAGCCAGCGCCAGTCGATGAAGACGTGATAGTCGCGGTAGTTCTTGGCGTCGCTCCAGTAGCCGAGCGCCATCTGCGCGGCGAAAATCGCGAGCGGCACCATCACCACTGCGAGCGTGGCGGTGATCCCAGCGGGAATCTCCAGATGCTTCGCCTGTAGGAACCAGTGGGTGAGCGCAAGCGCGAGCACGGCGTAGAGAATCGCGGTGACGCAGCCGCCCCAGCCGCCGAGCGCATTCCAGCCGAGCGTCATGAAGATCGACATCGCGCCGATCGCGATCATCCCGCCGAGGTAGTAGAGCACGTGCACGAAGCTGAAGCGCGGCTCGGCCCCGCCGGCGGGCTTGGCCGCATCGCCGGCAAGGAATGCAAGCAGCCGGTCCGCCTGCGCCGCATCCAGGATTCCGGCGCGCACCGCGCCGTCGAGCTCCGATCTTTGGATCGTCCCCATGCCCAGGCTCCTCTCCTGTGACGAGCGCATAGCCTACTCGAAAAGAGCGAGCAGGGCCCTCCCGAAAGGACATCCCATTGGGGACGCGCTCCCGCGTGGGAAGACTGCACGTGACAGTGGTTAGACGCAAGCCGGAGCGCGGTGTACCATCGCGGAATCGGTGAGTACAACATGGCTAGAAACCCCGCAATCATCAGCGATCCTGAAGTAATGGGCGGAACTCCCGTCCTCGCCGGAACGCGGGTTCCCTTCCAGACCCTGCTCGACTATGTCGAATCGGGAGC
>DATDGA010000286.1:0-1693 GCA_036522335.1 Burkholderiales bacterium | reverse complement strand
GCGCGCGGGCCTTGCTCAACAAACTCTAGCTTCAGCGCCGCGATACGCGGCTTCTCGCGAAAGAAATAGCACCCGGCGCAGCGTCGGTGCGCAGACAGGATTCGAATCACGCAGCCTTGCGCCTGGCGTTCAGCTCCGGATACGGATACATGATGTTGAGCGCCGTGCTGTGACCCGCGCTCTGGACGATGCGAACGTGCTCGCGTCTGAGCTCCCGCGCATGCCGACAGCCGCAGGAGTGCGCGATCATGTCGATCTCCTTGTTCATGCCCGTCGCATAGTTGGCGACACGCAGGAATTTTTCCTCGATCACGAGGCCGCGCTGCAAGCGGTGGTTGTGCGTCGTCACGCCGGTGGGGCAGGTGTTCTGATGGCAGCGCAGCGCCTGGATGCAGCCCAGGGAAAACATGAAGCCGCGTGCGGTGTTGACGAAATCGGCACCCACGCACAGCGCCCACGCCGCCTTCGCCGAGGTCACGAGCCGGCCGGCTGCAATGATGCGGATGCGGCCCTTCAACCCGGTCTCGATCAGTGCGTCGACGACTCTCGGGAGCGCCTCCGCTATCGGCAGCGCCATGTGGTCCATGAGCGCCTGAGGTGCCGCGCCCGAGCCACCCTCGCCGCCGTCGATGGCGAGAAAATCCGGCGCGTACTCGAGGCCGCGGCGGTTCACCGCGTCGCACACCTCGTTGATGAACTGCCAGCCGCCCACCGCGGTCTTGACGCCCACGGGCTTCCCGGTGAGGTCCCGGATGAACGCGACCTTGTCGAGCAACTGATCGACATCGGCGATGTCGCGATGGCGATTGGGGCTGATCGAATCCTCGTGCGCCGGAATGCCGCGGATCGCGGCGATCTGGTCGGTGACCTTCGCTGCGGGCAGCACGCCGCCCTTGCCGGGTTTCGCGCCCTGCGAGAGCTTGATCTCGAAGGCCTTCACCTGCGGATGCGCAGCGAGTTCCTTCGCCTTCTCCGGGGAAAATTTCCCGTCGCGGCCGCGCACGCCGTAGTTGGCGGTGCCGACCTGCATGATGACGTCGCAGTTGCCCTCGAGGTGAAAAGGGGACAGGCCGCCCTCGCCCGTGTCCATCCAGCAACCGGCGAGTGCCGCGCCGCGCGACAGCGCGCGCACCGCCGGTTCCGAAATCGCCCCGAAGCTCATGCCGCTGATGTTGACGACCGATCTGGCGAGGAAAGGCTCCTTGCAGAAACCTTCTCCGATCGCGAGCGGCGGGGTCGGCAAGCGATCCTCCTCCAGTACCGGATACGGATGGTTGACGAACAGGATCGAGCCCGGCTCGTTGGTGTTGTTGGTCGAGCCAAAGCCGATCACGCCACCCTCGGCCTTGGCCAGGCGGTAGACCCAGCCGCGAGTGGCGCGGTTGAAAGGCAGTTCTTCGCGGTCGTTCATGAAGAAGTACTGCCTGAAGTACTCCCCCTGCTTCTCGAAGAAATAGCGCAGGTGGCCGATGATCGGGTAGTTGCGCAGGACGGTATGTTTTTTCTGGGTGATGTCCTGGATGAAGACGATCACCAGGAAAGCGAGCAGAGCGAAGCCGATCAAGGTCCCGAGGCCGTACGAGACTACGCCCAGCATGCCAGACACTTCTTGCCTTTCTTTTTGGCTAGCTTGCGCGAACTGCCCCCGCGCGGAATGCGACGAATGATAACCCGCTCATGGCAGGATGCGCAG
>DATDGA010000285.1:0-4315 GCA_036522335.1 Burkholderiales bacterium | reverse complement strand
GATCGACGACGGCAACATCAACAGCAAACCGGCGTGGAGCCTCGACAGCCAGACCATCTTTTTCCACCGCATGGTGCCGCCCGACTACCGCTTCAGCGTGTTCAGCATCCGGCCCGATGGTACCGGTCTCACCGAGCTCACCCCAGGGACCCCGGGCAACAGCGAGCACCCTTCCAACTAGAGATTGTTGTCGGCCATACGAACGTATGGCGATTTCGCCAGATTGATGCTAGCCTCCGCGAGTGCCGAGGAAAATCAGACATACGAACGAATCTCCCGGAGGCCCGCGGGCCATTCCCGGCTTCCTGCCCCGCCCCGAGGACCTCGTCTTTCGGGACGAAGGAGTCAAGGTGACGATCGCCTTGAGCAGGAGGAGCGTCGAGTTCTTCAAGGGCGAGGCGCAAAGACACAAGACCCAGTACCAGCGCATGATCCGAAGACTGCTCGACGCGTACGCGGAGCACCATTCGCGACCTATGACAATACGAGCGACTCCCGTGGGCAAAGGTGGCTCGCGCCGGTTGGCGCGACCTTAGAGCGCATCAGGTGGAAATCCCGGCGCCCGTGAAGAACGGGATCGCATGCCTGTTCGTTCTCGCGGCGATCGCCGGATGCGCCCACGCGCCGGAACGAGAGGCGGCGCAGGCGAGGGTCGCCACCGGCCCAAAAGTCAATCTCGGCGACTCCGAGCGGGTGAAGAAACAACTCTTTGCGCAGTACGGCCAATGGAAGGGCACGAAATACGAAATCGGCGGCTTGAGCACGAGCGGTATCGACTGCTCCGGTTTCGTCTACGTGACTTTCAAGTCGAAGCTGGGCGTGGTCGTGCCCAGATCCACCGACCTTCAGGCCGACGCGGGGAAGAGCGTCGCCAGGGACGAGCTCCGGACCGGAGACCTCGTGTTCTTCAAGACGGGGCTTTTCGTCAGGCACGTGGGCATCTATCTGGCGAGCGGCAGGTTCATGCATGCATCGACGAGCAAGGGCGTGATGATCTCCAGGCTGGAAGAGGACTACTGGAAGTCCACGTACTGGAAGGCGCGAAGAATCTCGTCTTGACGAGCGAACGCGGTCGAGGATTTCATTCGCGGCCGGAGCGAAAAAAAGGGCCGCGACCTTCCGCGGCCCTCACTGCGAGTCGGCGTTCAGCGCTCGCCGTGCCCGTCTTCGAAGCGGCGCTCGCCGTGCTCGTCGTCGAAGTGAAACAGGTCGAACAGGTCCCCGATCGCCGGCATGTTGACCGGGACGTAGGGGTTATCCCATCTTGCCCTCGGGTTGGGCAGGTTGTCACGGCTGCGCGCGGTGAGCGGCGCGAGGCGCCAGTTGCGCTCGATGAACTTCAGGATCGAGACGTGATCGGTGTAGCCGTGGCTCACGTGCCCACCGCGCGAGAACTCCGAGATCGCGAGGAAGGGGATGCGCGGCCCGTCGCCGAAGAAATCGAGCGGCTGCAGGAATCCCGAATCCCAGTATCCGCCGCCTTCGTCGAACACCACGAACACCGCGGTCTTCGCCTTCAGCCTCGGGTTGCCGTCGAGCGTGTCGAGGATATTCTTCAAGTAGGCTTCGAACAGGCCGAGCTTGGACGATTGCGGATGGCCGTCGAGCAGGCCGTCGGGCTTGGCGAACGAGACCGCCGGCAGGGTGTTGCCGCGGATGCCGGCGAGCAGATCGGCCGTGTCTTTCACGTGCATGGCGCGCTGCAACGGGTCGCCCATGATCGACTTCGAGTACTGGAACGGATTGCAGATCTGGCAGTAGGCCGCGCCGACCGCGTCCGCCGGATTGGTCGAGCCGTTGGCGAGATTCACCGCCGCGTTGTACGCGCCTCCGAAATAGGCCCAGGAGATGCCCTTGTCGCTCAGTGCGTCGCCGATCGTCCGCCGGGTGGACGGCGGAACGAAGTTGCCGGTGGTGCGCGGCTGGCCGTTCGGGAGGAACCCCGGGTTGATGTTGTTGATCATGTAGAAATGCCCGGGCTCGCAATTGGGGGCCGGCGAGTAGGGCAGCGAGGCGAGGTAGCTCGTGACCGGTGCGACGCCGGGCTGGGCGTTGTCCGAGCAGTTCGCCCAGTTGCCGTCCACCGTGTATCGGTTGTTCGTTCCCGGTCGAGGGTTGGGGTTCGCGACCAGAGTCGCTGCAGGAGCGAGCGCGTTGCCGTTGCCGTCGCTGAAGTACACCGCGTCCCCGGTTCCGAGCATGACGTGGTTCGCGGCGGTTCCGCCCATCACCGACTGGTGGAAGTTGTCGCTCATGGCGAATTCGTCGGCGAGCCGCTTGAACAGGGGCGCGTCGCCGTCGTTCATGTTGAGAATCGCCATCGAGTTGCCCACGCCGTTGTCGCTGGTGTTGAACGTCGTGTTCACGAAGGGATAGAGGTCGTTCAGGCAGCCGCTCGGATTGTGGTGAGTCGCGTTGACCAGGCTGCAATCGGACTGCTGCCACATCTGGTAGAGGCGGTGGATGGTGTCGCCGGTGTAGGCGTCATAGGGCATCGTCGGGCCGGTCAACTGGAAGGGGCCGTTCGGAAGGTTCGCCGCGTTGGTGACGCGCGTATCGACGCTGCGCGCCGGGAGGCCGCTCGCGCCGGTGGTCAGGAGAACCAGATCGGCCGGCTCGAGATCGCGTTCGATCGCGGCGATCGCGAGGGAGGTGAAAGGCGGCGCAGTGTCGCGCGGCGCCGTCGGCGTGCCGGAAGTGTCGGGCGCCGGCAAGACCGTGTACGGCGTCTTGGCGGGCGCTCCTATATAGAAGCTCGTTTGCGCCGGGACGGTGAACTGCGCGCCCAGGCCGAAGTTCGGTCCCGGCGTGCCGTCGGCGCGGACGATGCCTTTGCCGAGCAGGTTCGAGACCATCTGGCCGTGCCTCGCCCGGTAGGTGGCAAAGGTGTGATCGAAGCTCCGGTTCTCCGGGATGACGACGATCAGGTGCTCGATCGGAGTTTCGGTGCGACGCGCCTCGTGCCGGTCGTCGCGGTCGCCGTTATGGGCGTAGGCGAGCGATATCGTCTGGAACGGACCTGCCAACATCAATCCCACCGAGATAGCGGCGGAAATTTTCTTCAGTCGCGGTTTGTGCATCATAGGACCCCCATGCTGGTTTGAAAGGACTGCTGGAGTCCGAGAGGCTAAGGGGTCGAGATTGCGCTTCCTTGAAGCGCAGGTTAAAGCGCAGTGAAGTATTTTTTACGGGAAAGTTGCGAAAGCTCGGGCTGCGGGACGGCTTCGATGGCGCCGGCTCCGGTCGCGCCGGGACGAACGTCGCGCGCCGCGGGCGCGCGGGGACTTATCTGAACTTCGCGGCGAGGCTCTCGGTTCCGCGCGCGAGCACGCCGGTGTCGGCGCCCACCGCGACGAATAGGCCTCCGCATTCGATCCAGCGCCGCGCGTCGGCTTCGACTCCGGTGAGGATGCCGGGGGCCTTGCCCGCTTTTTTTATGCGGCGGATGGCCTCGTCGATGACGGGCATGACCTTCGGGTTGTTGGTTTCGCCGGCGTAGCCGAGCGACGCGTGCAGGTCGGCCGGGCCGACGAACACGCCGTCCACGCCTTCGACCGCGGCAATTTTCTCGAGGTTGTCCAGGGCCTGCTGCGTTTCCACTTGCACGAGCACGCAGATTTCCTCGTGGGCGCGTTTGGCGTAATCCTTCACGCGCCCGAAGCGCGTCGCGCGCGTGGCGCCCGCGACGCCGCGCACGCCCGCCGGCGGATAACGGGTGTACGCGACCGCGTTCTTCGCCTCGTCCGCGTTCTGCACGTAGGGAATGAGGAGTGTCTGCGCTCCGATGTCCAGGAACCTCTTGATCGTCACCATGTCGTTCCACGGCACGCGCACCACCGCGTGCGTGGGGTAGGGCGCCGCCGCCTGCAACTGCTGGAGCACCGACTCGAGGTCGTTCGGCGAGTGCTCGGTGTCGATGAGGATCCAGTCGAAGCCCGAGCCCGCGACGAGTTCGGTCGCGTAGTGCGACGAGAGGCTGCACCACAGGCCGATCTGGACTTTGCCGGCTTTCAGCGCGCGCTTGAACGAATTGACGGGGAGTTCCAAAGACATCTCCTTCTGACGCATGTCATTCCGAGCGAAGCGAGGGATCTCTCACGGTACGCAGTCTCCCGAAGGAGATTCCTCGCTGCGCTCGGAATGACTCTGGTTTAGACTTGATACCCCTTTTCCTTGAGCGCCTTGTCGACCCAGCTGCGGTCGACGGTTCCGGCGCGGATCTGCTTCAGCGAGCCTTCTTCCTTCACCAGGATCGCTTTCGCCGAAGCGAGGATTTCCTGTGCGTGCTCCTGCGGAACCGCGACCAGGCCGTCGG
>DATDGA010000284.1:0-2844 GCA_036522335.1 Burkholderiales bacterium | reverse complement strand
GCACTATGCGGACGCGCCCTTCCAGCCGTTGAAGAGGCCGCTCGCGCGCTCGCGTGTGGCGCTCGTCACCACCGCGGCGCCCTACCAGCCCGACAAGGGCGAGCAGGGCCCCGGCGCGCCCTACAACGCCGCGGCGAAGTTCTACAGCGTGTACTCGGGCGATACCGGCACGGACCACGACCTGCGCATCGCGCACGTCGCGATTGACCGCAAGCACACCCGCATGGAGGACAGCGGCACCTGGTTTCCGCTGCCGGCGTTGCGGCGTGCGGCGGCAGCGGGCAGGGTGCAGCTCGCGAAGCGCTTTCACGGCGCGCCGACCAACCGCAGCCAGCAGCACACGATCGCCGTCGATGCTCCCGAGATTTTCGCGCGCTGCGTGGAAGACGGGGTGGACGCCGCCATCCTCGTGCCCAATTGCCCGGTTTGCCACCAGACGGTCGGCCTCGTGGCGCGCCATCTGGAGGCGAACGGGATCGCGACCGTGGTGATGGGCTGCGCGAAGGACATCGTCGAGCACTGCGGCGTGCCGCGATTTCTCTTCAGTGATTTTCCGCTCGGCAACAGCGCGGGCAGGCCGCGCGATACGGAGTCGCAGGCGCTGACGCTCGAGCTCGCGCTGCGTCTGCTCGAATCGGCTCCGGGTCCGCGCACCACGGTGCAGTCGCCCTTGCGCTGGAGCGGGAACGCGGAGTGGAAACTCGATTACTGCAACCCGGAGCGCCTGAGCGCGGAGGAACTCGAGCGCCTGCGCGCCGAATTCGACCGCGGCAAGGAAACCGCGCGGGAGATACGCGAGGGAAAGCTGATCGCGTAGCGCGATCCCGCCGAGCTTCGCGCTAGGCGGCCTTCCGATTCGGGAAAATCTGCGGGCGCATTTTCGGATGGCACGCCATGTATTTCGGCGCGTACGGAGCTTCCTCGCCCAGTTCCTCGGCGGCGTGCCAGGCGAAGCGCGGGTCCCACATCATGCCGCGCGCGAGGACCACGAAATCGGTCTTGCCCGAAGCGATGTAGTCCTCGCACTGGCGCGGGGTGGTGATCAGCCCCACGCACATGGTGGGGAGGCCGGCTTCCTTCTTGACCTTCTCGGCGAACGGGACGTTGAACCCGGGCGCGAACGGGACCTGCTGGCGCGGATCGAGCGCGCCGCTGGAGATATCGATGTAGTCGCAGCCGAGTTTCTTCAACTCCTTCGTGAACGCCACGGACTGATCGACATCCCAGCCGCCGTCGACCCAGTCGGTGACCGAAATCCGCACGCCCATCGGCTTGTCGGCCGGCCACGCCGCCCGCATCGCGGCAAAGGTCTCGAGCGGAAAGCGCATGCGGTTCGCAAGGCTGCCGCCGTACTCGTCGGTGCGCTTGTTCGAAAGCGGCGACAGGAACTCGTGCGCGAGATAGCCGTGCCCAGCATGCAGCTCGACCAGATCGTAGCCGATGCCCACCGCGCGGCGGGTCGCCTGAACGAACTCATCGCGGACGCGCGCGATGTCGGCTTTGATCATTTCGCGCGGCACATGCCAGTCGGGCGCGTACGGCAGCGGCGAGGGCGCGATCGTCTGCCACGCGCCTTCTCCGGCTTTCAGCGGCGTGCCGCCCTGCGCGGGCGGCACGGTCGAGCCCTTGCGCCCTGCATGCCCGAGCTGCAGGCCGTGCGCCGCCACTCCGTATTTCTTGCAGAAATCGATGACGCGCTTCATCGCCGCTTCGTTCTCATCCGAATACATTCCGGCGCACTTAAGCGTGATGCGGCCTTCGGCACTCACGTGCGTCGACTCGGTCATCACCAGCGCGCCCGCACCCAGCGAAAACTGCCCGAGGTGCATCAGGTGCCAGTCGCTGGCCGTGCCGTTGTCCGAGGCGTACTGGCACATCGGCGAGACGACGATGCGGTTCTTCAGGGTCAGGCCCCGAAGCGTAATGGGAGTGAAGAGCGCGCTTGCCATGTTGTTCGAATCTCCGTGAAATTTGGGTCGAGGTGCAAGGTCAGAAAACGTAGTATGCCTTGAACGCACGCCGCCTGCGCTCGGCATGGAACCGATCCCCGGAAAAAAAACAGGGACGGCCGGAGCCGCCCCTGCTCGTCGCAAGCCTATCCGGCTAAGTCAGCGGAACAGGTTCTGCGGGATCTTCGCCGCGGCGAAGATGTCGTCGCGCGAGTTCTCGAGCTGCCGGCGCAGATGGTTCAGGTCCACGTCGAGCAGCTTGCCCTTCCACTTGCGCACCTTGCCCGCGACGATCACGGTCTCGACGTTGGTGCGGTCCATCAGCGACACGACCGCCCCCGGCACATTGTTGAGCGGCGCCACGTTTATCGCGGTCGCGTCGAGGATGATGATGTCGGCCTCCTTGCCCGGGGTGAGCGATCCCGTCTTCCTGTCGAGCCGCAGGTGCTTCGCACCGTTGATGGTGGCGTAGCGCAGCACGTCGCGAGTCGTGAGCAGGGGCGGCGTTCCGGGGGCAGGTGTCGGGTACTGGTTGGGCGGATAGAAGTCTCCCTGCTCCAGCACCATCTGGTTCACGACCTCGCGCTGCATGTTCATGCAGACGCGCATCTGGGTGAAGAAGTCCGCCGTCATCGTGACCTCGACGTCCGTGCTCAGCGACGGCTCCAGCCCCAAGCTCTGCATCTTGATGATGGGCGGCTTGCCGTGGCGCATGTTCATCTCGATCGGGAAGGCGACCGAGACCTGCACGCCGTGATCCTTGACCCCTTGCCAGCCCTGGTCCGACATCCCGGTCATGTGGATGAACAGGTTGTCCGGTCCGATCCCGATGTGGCCGTTGCCGCCCGTCCCAGCAGCGAGGTTGTCAAAAATCGGGCGGATGCCGAACGGCGAG
>DATDGA010000283.1:0-6397 GCA_036522335.1 Burkholderiales bacterium | reverse complement strand
ATATTCAACGCCTACGGCATGGAAGGGGGCCTGGTGCAGATGATCTCGCACGGCTTCGTGTCCGCGGCGCTGTTCCTGTGCGTGGGCGTGATGTACGACCGCATGCACAGCCGCAACATCGCCGACTACGGCGGCGTGGTGAACACCATGCCGAAGTTCGCCGCGCTGATGATGCTCTTCGCCATGGCCAATTGCGGCCTTCCGGCAACGAGCGGCTTCGTGGGCGAGTTCATGGTGATCGTAGGCGCGATGAAGTTCAATTTCTGGATCGCGTCCCTTGCCGCCACGACGCTCGTCCTCGGCGCCGCCTACACGCTGTGGATGTACAAGCGGGTGATTTTCGGCGGGGTTGGCAACGAGCGCGTCGCGGTGCTGTCGGACGCCAACGCGCGCGAGCTCCTGGTCCTCGGCCTGCTCGCGATCGCGGTGCTCTGGCTGGGCGTGTATCCCGCACCGTTCACCGAGATCATGCACGTCTCGGTCAACGACCTTCTGAAGCACATCGCGGCGAGCAAGCTGTGAAAGGCGCCAAGGCATGCTGACCGATCTGCCCATCATCGCCTACCCGGAAATCTTCCTGCTCGCCGCCGGGTGCGCGATTCTGGTCATCGACCTGTTTCTGAAGGACGCGACGCGCTGGGTGACCTATGCACTGTCGCTTGCCACGTTGCTCGGGTGCGCGGTGCTCACTGGGATCGCGACCTACGCGACGAGCGGGCGACTCGCGTATACCTTTCACGATATGTTCGTCTTCGACCTGATGGCGAGTGTGCTCAAGATGGCCACGTACATCGTCGTCGCGCTGTGCCTGGTGTATTCGCGTACCTATCTGGCGGACCGGGGACTGTACCGCGGCGAATATTTCGTGCTGGCGCTGTTTGCAGCGCTCGGCATGATGGTCATGATCTCCGCCAGTCATTTTCTCACGCTGTACCTCGGTCTGGAGCTGATGTCGCTGTGCCTGTATTCCATGGTGGCGCTGAACCGGGACTCCGCCGTTTCGACCGAAGCGGCGATGAAATATTTCGTGCTGGGCGCGCTCGCCTCGGGCCTGCTTCTCTACGGCATGTCGATGATCTACGGCGCCACGGGCACGCTGGAGATCGCCGAGGTCGCGAAAGGCGCAGCGCGCATCCTCCGAAGCGACGATCCTTCTAGCCTGAAGCTCGTACTCGCTTTCGGTCTGGTGTTCATCGTCTCCGGCCTCGCGTTCAAGGTCGGCGTGGTGCCCTTCCACATGTGGATCCCCGATGTGTACCACGGCGCACCCTCGGCGGTGACGCTCTTCATCAGCACCGGACCCAAGCTCGCGGCGTTCGCGATGGCGATCCGGCTGCTGGTGAACGCTCTGCAGCCGCTCTCGGGTGATACGCCGCAGTTCCAGAGCGGATGGCAGGACATGCTCGTCATTCTGTCGGTGCTCTCGATGGGGATCGGGAATCTCGCCGCGATCGCACAGAGCAATATCAAGCGCATGCTCGCCTACTCGACCATCTCGCACATGGGATTCATGCTGCTCGGCCTGCTCTCGGGGATCGTGGACGGCAATGCGCTCTCTGCGGCGGAGGCCTGGAGCTCGGCCATGTTCTATGCCGTGGTCTACGTGCTGATGAGCCTGGGGGCGTTCGGCATGGTGGTGTTCCTCTCGCGCGCCGGATTCGAGGCCGAGCGCATCGAGGACTTCAGGGGGCTGAACGCGCGCAGCCCCTGGTTTGCGTTCATCATGCTGCTCTTGATGTTTTCGCTCGCGGGGGTTCCGCCCACCGTGGGCTTCTACGCGAAGCTTTCGGTGCTCCAGGCGGTGCTCGGGGCCGGGCACGTGTGGCTCGCGGTGGTCGCCGTGCTGTTCGCGCTGGTGGGGACGTTTTACTACATCCGCGTCGTCAAGCTCATGTACTTCGACGAGCCGCAGGATGCGGGGCGGATCGATGCGAAGCTCGACCTGAGCGTTCTCCTGTCGGCGAACGGGCTGGCGGTGCTCGCTCTGGGCATCCTTCCCCAGCCGCTGATGCAGTTGTGCTTCCAGGCGATCAAGGGCCTGTGAGCGGGGCCTCCGGGACGTGAAGGACCTGAGCGAGCGCCGGCTCTCGAGCAGGCTCGTCTATGACGGCAAGCTGCTCAAGGTCCGCAGTGACACCGTGCGGCTGCCCGACGGAGGAACCGCCGAGCGCGAATTCATCGAGCATCCGGGTGCCGTGGCGGTGATTGCCCTCACCGACGCGGGCGAGCTCGTGATGGAGCGGCAGTTCCGCTATTCGCTTGGGCGCGACATGATCGAAATCCCGGCAGGCAAGATCGATCCCGGCGAGGACCCGCTTGCGACCGCGCGACGCGAGCTGAGGGAAGAAACCGGCTACACCGCCGCCCAGTGGCGGCACGTGGCGACGATTCACATCGCGATCGGGTATTCGAACGAACGCATCGAAATCTATATCGCGAAGGGCCTCAAGCACGAGGGCGCGAAGCTCGACGACGAGGAATTTCTCGAGGTGTTCACCCTTCCTCCGGCCACGGCGCTCGCCTGGGTGAGGGAGGGGAAGATCACCGACGCCAAGACCATCGCAGGCCTGTTCTGGGCGGAGAAGCTGCTCGAAACCGGGCAGTAGTAAGGGGATTGCTCCCAACCCGGGCTCATCGGCGCGAATCGACTAGCTTCCGGTACTGTGCCATGTGCCGGATGGCCTGTCTCGGTCTGCGGAGCCCTTCGTACAAGAGCGCCAGGTTGTAGTGGCAATCCGCCATGCGCGGATCGCTCCGCAACGCTTTTTCATAGGCTTGAATCGCTTCGTTCTTGCGGTTCATGTCCTCGAGCAGAACTCCGAGGTTGAAGAGCAGCATTGGATCTCCGCCGCAGGCCGCAATCGCCTTGCGATAGATGCGCTCCGCCTCCGCGAGGCGGCCCGTTTCGTGCAGCAGCCTTCCCAGGTTGATGTGCGCGCCGAGGTGTTTCGGGTCGGCGTCGAGAGCGCGCTCGTACGCCTCGCGCGCCGCAGCGGCAGCGCCGCGCTCCAGGCCGCGCCCGCGCTCGAACCAGTCCTCGGCATTCTCCGCGGCCGGGTCGTTCCGCTCGATCACGTTCAGGGAGCCCTCCGCCGGATCGCCTTCGAACGCGAGCAGGTATTGGCCGGACTCCGCCTGCCAGCGGCGCGCCCCTTCCTTCACCACCACGCGGTCGCCTACCGCGCCGATCGACAGGCCCGAGAGCGGCATCGCGTCCGGAAGACGACGGCGCAGTTCTTTCAGTGACCTCGTGATGCGACGGGCGGGAACCTTGGACTCGGCAAGCGACTGCGCGGCGCGAAGCACGATCAGATCCTGGAACGAAAAGAGATAGGATCGGCGCGGACCGCGCGCGGGCGACACGAAACCGGCCTTGATCAGGCTCTGGATCGTGCTGCGGGGCAGGCGCAGCAACTTCTCGACGTCGCGCACGCCGTACCAGTGCATCGCTGACGGAGCGGCGGCGCGGATTATTTCTTCGCGGCCTTTCGCGCGGCGGGCTCGGACTGCTGGGCACGCTTGGGCGGTTTGCGCGTTTCCGCTTCGGATGCCTTCGCCGGTGCGGGTTTTCTGTCGAGACTCGCCCGCAGCGCTTCCATGAGATCGATCACCTGCGCGCCGCCTTCGGGCTCCTCGGCCATGGTGATCTCCTGTCCTTCCACTTTCTTCTGCACCGCGGTTTCGATGCGCGCGCGTACTTCGTCGGTATACAGCGCGGGATCGAACTTGTCGGATGCCTGTTGCTCGATCAATTGCTGCGCGAGCTTCAGCTCTGCGTCCTTCACTTCCGTCTTCGGGATTTCGATCTCCTTGATCGACCGGACTTCCTCAGCGTAGAGCAGCTGCTGCATCACCAGGCCGTCATCAACCGGGCGGATCATCACGATGTACTGCTTGCCGCGCGCGGCCCAGCGGCCGAGCGCGCAGCGGTTAGACTTGCGCAGCGCTTCCGCGAGCAGCGCGTAAGGCTTCGCCCCGCCCTTGTCCGGGGCGAGGTAATAGGCCTTGTCGAAGTACACCGGGTCGATCGATTCGATCGGCACGAATTCCGCGATGTCCGCCGTGTGCGTTCCCGCTTCCTCGAGCGCCTTCAGCTCCTCGGGCGAGAACATTACGTACTGGTCCTTCGCGAACTCGTAGCCTTTCGCCATGTCCTCGCGGGCGACCGCGACTTCTTCCTTCACGCAGATGTATTGCTGTTTGAGCCGCGATCCGCAGGCCTTGTGCAGAAGGTTGAACGAAATGGCGCGGCTCGCTTCGGTGGCGGAAAAAAGCTTCACCGGAATCGAGACGAGTCCAAACGAAACCGTCAGCGTAGCAATCGATCGTGCGGCCATGCCTGCCTCCGAGCTTGTTCCCCCTTTTCAAGGGGTTGGGGCCGGGATTCTACGCCTTCGTGCGTCCGAGTGCACGCTCCAGGCTTTGCTTGCGGGTGAGGGCGTCGCGCCAGCGGTCGCCGGTTTTGGCCAGGCGCTCGGCGGCGTTGGTGATCCTGAAGTCGAGCGGATGCGCTGTTGCAAGCTCCTCCCAGGTGAGCGGCATAGACACTGGTGCGCCGGGGGCGCCCCTCGGTGAATAGGCGACGTTCAGCGTCTTGCCGCGGACGTTCATGTTGTAGTCCATGAAGATCTTGCCGGTGCGCTTGGGGATGCTCCACTCCACCGTGACTTCTTTCGGGTGCTGGCGCACCAAGTGCCGCCCCAACATCTCGCTCACTTTGCGCGCGGCGTCGAAGTCGAGGGTGCGTTCGATAGGCACGAACACGTGGAGCCCCGTCTTGCCGGACGTCTTCACGATAGCCTCCAGCCCCATGCTCGAAAGCAGCTCGCGCAGTCGGAACGCGACTTCCTTCCCCTTTTCGAAGGCGACCGTGTTGAGCTCGGGCTCGTCGCCCGGCGCTTCCTTCCCCGAATAGATATAGGGGTCGATGTCGAAGACGACGTAGTCGGGATAGTTCAGTACCGAGGCTTCGAGCGAGGCGAGCGAGCCCGCGTAGTCGGTTCCGCCGCTGGCCGTATCCGGCCCGGGTTTCGCCCGCGAGTGCCACACGTGGAACTCCAGCGTGCCCGACTGCGCCAGCCACAACAGGGTCGCCAGGTCGTTGCACAGCAGATAATCGTGGCGCTCGTCCTTGTGTTCGGAGAACACCGTGATCGTCTTGGCGAACGCTGGAAGATCGTGATCCCAGTGTTTCTGGAAAAAGCGCTCGCCCCCTATCCCTTCGGGCATGCGGATCATGGTGAGCGGCCGGTCGGCAAGATGCGTGAGGATGAAAGGCGAGACCTGCGCGAAGTAGCGCAGGAGATCGCGCTTCGTGACGGCCGGCTGCTTCAGCGCCAGGTCGGCCGGCCAGTAGACGCGGTCGAGATGCGTCAGGCGGATCGTGTGCGGGCCGACCGCGAGCGGAAAAGCGGATTTCCTGTTCTCGAGCTGGCGCAGAACCTCGTCGATTTCGCCGCCGGCCGACCGCGGGGCCGCCTCCGCGGTCGGCCGCGCCGCGGCGCGGGGCTCGGTCCGGCGCACCGATTTCGGATCGATGTCTTCGCGCAACCTCAAGAACACCGGAGCGCGAAGCATCCCGTCCGGGGTCCACTGCTGGAACTCCACTTCCGCGACGAGTTCGGGCCTCACCCAGGTGGTCGGGCTGTGCAGCTCCGGTGTCTCGGCGAAGGGGCAAGCGTCGGTTTTCAGCTTCTCGCTGCGCGCCTTCACCTGGGGGAGCGTGCGATCGTCGAACCCCGAGCCGACGTGCCCGCAGTAGCGCAGCTTGCCTTCGTCCCAATAGCCGAGGAGCAGCGCCCCGAGCGGAGCGCGCGATCCCTTTCCCTTCGTGATCCCGCCGACGACGAACTCGGCGCTCTTCGTCGGCTTGATCTTGAGCCAGGACTGCGAGCGCTTGCCGGCTTCGTACTTGCTGTCCTTGCGCTTCGCGATGACGCCCTCGAAACCGCTCGCGAGCGCCGCCTTGTAGAGGAGTTCGCCGTCTTCCTCGGCGTGGACGAGCTGCACGTGAGGGGACGGCAGAAGGCACTGCTCGAGCCAGCGCCTGCGGTCTGCGTAAGGCGCTTCGCGCGTGTCTAGGCCGGCGAAATGCAGCAGATCGAAGCAGAAGAACACCGTCGGCATGGTACGGTCGGCCTGCGCGATCTCGCGCTCGGTCTTCATCTGCACCCGCTCCTGGAGCGCGGCGAACGAGGGCCGGCCGTCGGCGCCGAACGCGACGATCTCGCCGTCGAGCACGATGCCTTTCGCCGCCTGCTGAGCGAGCTCGGCGGCGAGCTTGGGAAAGGAGGCCGTCAGGTCGAGGCCGCGCCGCGAGCGCAGCTTCACCTCCTGGTCGTCGATGAAGGCGAGCGTGCGGTAGCCGTCGAGCTTGGGCTCCCACATCCAGCCGGCC
>DATDGA010000282.1:0-4245 GCA_036522335.1 Burkholderiales bacterium | reverse complement strand
GCGACGGCGGCAAGGGTCGCCTGCGCCATGTTGGCGAGGCCGCGGAACGCGTGCATGATGCCCCACACGGTCCCGAGCAGCCCGACGTAAGGGCTCACCGAGCCCACCGAAGCGAGGAAGGCGAGACTCGATTCCAAGCGGTCCATCTCGCGCTGATACGTCGCTCGCATTGCACGTCTGGCCCCGTCCACCATGAGGCTGGGGTCGGCAACGCCGCGCTGGCTTTTCAGTTTCGAAAACTCCCGGAACCCGGCCTCGAAGATCCGCTCGAGGCTGCCGGTCGAATGCCGGTGGTTCA
The DNA here is from genome assembly GCA_036522335.1 of Burkholderiales bacterium. GTDB lineage: Bacteria > Pseudomonadota > Gammaproteobacteria > Burkholderiales > SG8-39 > VBDM01. Next base: position 3,947 of record DATDGA010000282.1, on the reverse strand, counting down.
CCGCGCTCTGGAACATCGCCGCGAGGTCCGATCCGCTCCAGAAATCGCGCTCGAATTGTTCGGTCCTGCTCTGGGCTCGGTGTATGGTGAACAGCTTGAGAAAGATGAAGTACCAGGACATGAACGACACGACGATCAGCAGCAGCATCACCAACTGAACGACGATGCTCGCGCTCGCAATCATTGCGAGGATCGAGAGATCCTGGGTCATGCTCATCGCAATCCCTCTAGTTTTTTTCGAATCGCCTCAGGCACCGCGACCGGCCTGTAGCTCTTCGCGTTGACGCACGCCAAGCTCAACTCGGCGCTCGCCAGCACCTCCTCCCCGCGCATGACCGCCTGATCGAATTCGAGCCGTGCGCGGCCGACCCGCTTCACCCGAGCCGTCACCGTCAGCGAATCATTCAGAAGCGCGGGCTTATGGTAGGCGATTTGCGCGGAATGCACCACAAAAAGGACCTGGTCCCGGCGGGCGAGTTCCCCCAGATCGAAGCCCAGCGACTGCAGCAGTTCGGTGCGCGCGCATTCCATGAAAGAGAAATAGTTGGCATGAAACACCATGCCGCCGGCGTCGGTGTGCTGGTAGTAGACGCGAATCGGCCAGGAGAAAGATTTCTGTCCGGCCTGCCCGCTCATCGTCCGAACAATTCCCCTGGCTCGCCTGGCTTCGGCATCGCGAGCCCCAGGTGGCGGTACGCGGATACCGTCGCGACGCGTCCGCGCGGGGTGCGCTGCAGATAGCCCTGCTGGATCAAGTACGGCTCGAGCACGTCCTCGATCGTGTCGGCCTCTTCGCCGATCGCATGCGCGAGGTTTTCCAGGCCGACCGGGCCGCCGGAAAATTTCTCGATGACCGCGAGGAGAAGTTTCCGGTCCATGACGTCCAGGCCGAGCACGTCCACGTCGAGCATCTTCAGAGCGGCGTCGGCGACCTCGCGCGTGATCGACCCCTGAGCGCGCACCTGCGCGAAATCGCGCACGCGGCGAAGCAGGCGGTTCGACACCCGCGGCGTACCGCGCGAGCGCTTCGCGATTTCGAGCCCGCCCTCGGGGGAGATTTCCACCTTGAGCAATCCCGCGGAGCGGTTCACGATCCGCTCGAGCTCCCCCTCGGTGTAGAACTCGAGGCGCGCGACGATGCCGAAACGGTCGCGCAGCGGATTGGTGAGCATGCCGGCGCGGGTGGTCGCGCCGACCAGCGTGAACGGCGGCAGATCGAGCTTCACCGAGCGCGCGGACGGGCCCTCGCCGATCATGATGTCGATCTGATAGTCCTCGAGCGCCGGATAGAGGATCTCCTCCACCACCGGCGCGAGGCGGTGGATTTCGTCGATGAACAGCACGTCGTTCGGCTCGAGGTTGGTGAGGGTCGCGGCAAGGTCGCCCGGGCGCTCGAGCACCGGGCCGGAAGTCGAACGCAGGTTCACGCCCATCTCGCGCGCGATGATGTGCGCGAGCGTCGTCTTGCCGAGGCCGGGCGGCCCGAACAGCAGCACGTGATCGAGCGCTTCCTTCCTCTGCCTCGCCGCCTCGACGAAGATCGAAAGCTGCCCGCGTATCTTTTCCTGGCCGACGTACTCGGCGAGCGACTTGGGGCGCAGCGAGCGCTCGAAGGCTTCTTCCTGCGGCGAGACGGGAGCCGCCGAGATCAGGCGGTCGGTTTCGATGGCCATGCGCTATCTTACCGTCCGTTGCTGCATGTGCTTCGTCGCGCGTGCCTTCGTGGTTTCCACCGTGCGCTTCATGTCTTTTGCCGGCCGCCGCTTCATGTCTTCGACAAGGACCTCAGCGCCTGGCGGATACCCTCGGAAACGGAAAGCCCCTCGGGCAAGTGCTTCACCGCAAGCTGCGCCTCCTTGTCGCTGTAGCCGAGCGCGAGCAGCGCGTTGGTGACGTCGCTTGCCACGGCCCTGGGACGGTTGACGGAGACCCCACTCAGCGCTTCGGCACCGAGCCTGCCTTTCAGCTCGAGCAGCAGGCGCTCGGCGGTCTTCTTGCCGATGCCCGGGACTTTCACGAGGCGCCCGGAGTCCTGCGCGGCGACCGCTTCGACGAGTTCCGCCACGCTCATGCCGGAGAGCACCGAGAGCGCCGTGCGAGCGCCAACACCCGAGATCTTCAGCAACTGCCGGAACGCGCGGCGCTCGGCCTCGGTGCCGAAACCGTAGAGAAGATGCGCGTCTTCGCGCACCACCAGGTGCGTGAGCAGGATCACGCGCTCGCCGGACGCTGGAAGCGTGTAGAAGGTGCTCATCGGCACTTCCACTTCGTAGCCCACACCCGCCGCCTCGACCAGTATCTGCGGCGGATTCTTCTCGAGAATCACGCCTGAAATGCGCCCGATCATACGAGCCTTCCCCGCTTGACGCGCAATCCGCGCGTGGACAGCCCGCCCAGGTGCCCGCCATGGGCGTGGCAGATCGCGCAGGCGAGCGCGTCAGCGGCATCCGTGGAGGGCACGCCGGCGAGCTGCAACAGGCGCTTCACCATGTGCTGCACCTGCTCCTTGCTCGCGTGGCCGTTGCCCACCACCGCCTGCTTCACCTGCAGCGCGGTGTATTCGGAAACAGGCAGGCCCGCGTCGACCGCGGCGCAGATCGCCGTGCCGCGCGCCTGGCCGAGCGCAAGCGTCGACGCGGGATTGACGTTGACGAAGACCTTCTCGAGCGCGATCTGCTGCGGCCGGTGCTCCTCGATCACCTCGCGCAAATTTTCCAGAATCGTTTTCAGGCGCCCGGGAAGATCAGCGTCTCCGGACCTGATGCAGCCGCTCGCGATGTAGGCGAGGCTCGCGCCGTTTTTTTCGATGATCCCGAACCCGGTGACGCGCAAACCCGGGTCGATGCCAAGTATCCTCAGGGCTGGACCGGCCATTGCCCTGCATTATACGTTCGGGTGCGCGGCCCAGGCGCCACTTCGGCGATTGCTGATCGATCAGGTCAGCGGGAACGGCTTGGTGTCGCCGGTATTGAACGTCGGGCCGAGCAGCGCCGGGGTGTCCTTGGTGACGGTGAAGGTCGCGGTGCGCTTGCTGCCGGGGCCGGTGGTGCTCGGCGTCAGGATCGGCCGGTGGATCGTGATGATCGACGCAGTGACCTTGTTCGGGCCGACCTGGATGTAGCCGTAGCCCTGCGCGTTGGTGTCGACGTACTTGAGGTGGGCGTTGGCGTTGGGATCCGCAGCCCCGAGCGCGGCCGTCAGGTTCTTCGTCGCGGCGTATGTGGCCGCGGCCGCACTACCATCGAGCAGGAGCAGGTTGAAGTTCTCGGTGAACTTGCCGCTGCCGGGCGCGGTCTCCACGGCGATCAGCGAGTTCAGCTGCGGATTCGAGGTCGTGGCCGCGAAGAAGAACGACAACAGGGAGTTCGAGCTGATGCCGGGCCCGACCAGCTCGACTGCCACCGGCGTCGGGCTTACCGCGTCGAAGTTGTCCTTGACCGTGCCGGCGAACGCGGCGTGGATGTCGCCGGATAGCACCACAACGTTCTTGATCCCGTTGTCCTTGAGATACGTCATCAGCTCGGTGCGCTCGGCGTTGTAGCCGTCCCACGAGTCGCCGCTGATTACTAGGTCGGCCGGCAGTGGGCTGGCCGGGCCGAGCGAGGTGATGCGGAGCCGCATCAGCGTGACCTCGTTGCCCCACAACTTCCAGGTCGCGTCGGACCCCTTCATAGTGTCCTTCCACCACTGCTTCTGCGTCTTGCCGAGCATCGTGCCGATCGGGCTGCCGTTGCGCGGGTTCGGGACCGTGATGTTGCCCAGCGGGATTACGGGGACCCCCGCGGCGCTGCCCAGGTCGAGCAGGTTGACCAAGATCTTGGGCAGGGCCATGCGCGGCGCGAGGAACCCTGCCGCAGCGGCGTAATCCTCGGGGATCGCCTGGTCGCTGCGGTAGCTGCGCTCGTCGGTCATCACCAGCTCGACATGCTTGCCCAGCCGCAGCGAGC
>DATDGA010000281.1:0-10612 GCA_036522335.1 Burkholderiales bacterium | reverse complement strand
TCTGGGGTTGGGGCACCGCCTACGGCAAGCCCGAGCAGAGGACCGCGCCGGCAGGAGCGAAGTCGTGAGCGGGGCGCGCAAGCTCGCCCTTGCAGGCGCCGCTCTCCTTCTCGCCGTGGGCCTCGGTGCCTGCGGCGAGCGCGACCAAGTGACCGTCTACAAGCAGGGCAAGTACCAGGGCAAGCCGGATACGAAGCCCTGGGAAAACGATCCGAGCGCGAGCCTGTACACCAGCTCCAAGTGGAGCAAAGGCGACAAGACGAGCTGGGAATCGACGGTCAAGACGCGCAACCTCGCGCAGAACGAATACAACCGCGCCGAATAGGGAGAAGCCGCTCATGAAACCGGCCGCGGTTCTTGGCAGTGTTGCGCTCGCGTTCTTGTTGCTGCTGCCGCTCGCCGCGACGGCGCAGCAGCAGGAAACCCAGCAGCAGCGCGCGCAATCGCAGCCTTACAACAATGCCCCCACATGGCGCGACGTGCGCTCGGGAAAGGAAGAATACACCTCGATCAAGGGACGCGAGACGGGCGTGCTCGTCCAGACCTACGGGGAGACGTGGAGACAGCTGAAGAACGGCTGGATCACGCCCCTCGCCGGCTGGCTGATCGCCGCCGTCGTGCTTGTCATCGGCGCGTTTTTCAAATGGCGCGGCAGTATCAAGGTCCACGGCGAGCCTACCGGCCGGCTGATCCAGCGCTTCACACCGTTCGAGCGCTACACGCATTGGGTGGTCGGGATCAGCTTCGCCATTCTTGGCATCAGCGGCCTGCTGATGATGCTGGGAAAGTACGTGCTGTTGCCCGTAATCGGCTACACCCTTTTCGGATGGCTCGCGCAACTCTCGAAGCATTTGCATAACTTCGTCGGGCCCGTGTTCCTGGTGAGCCTGCTGATGTTCATCGTCATGTTCGTCAAAGACAATCTCCCGCGCATCTACGATTTCAAGTGGTTCGCGAAGCTGGGCGGGATGATTTCCGGCGAGCACGTACCGTCCGGCAAATTCAACGCGGGCGAGAAGGTCTGGTTCTGGATCGGCGTGGTGGTGTTGAGCCTGATCGTGAGCGCTTCGGGTCTGGTGCTCCTTTTCCCGAATTTCGATCAGGTGCGCTCGGTCATGATCGAGGCGAACGTGGTGCACTCGGTTGCGGCCGGCGCGGTGATGGCCATTTCCCTCGGTCATATCTACCTCGGCACGATCGGCCTGGACGGAGCGTACGAGGCGATGCGCAACGGATACGTCGACGAGGCTTGGGCAAAAGAACACCACGAATACTGGTACAACGATATCAAGTCCGGAAAGATCAAGACCGGCAGGGCCGCGGGAGCGCCCGCCGCGCCGCAGGCGCAGAACTGAAGAGGAGGACAAGCACAATGAACATCCGCACCTTAATCATGACCGTGGTGATGGCCGCGACCGCCGGTGCCGTCTGGGCAAAGTTGCCCCCGGCGCCGCCCGCCGATCCAGCCAAGGCGGCCGAAGCCAAGAAACTGGCCGATGACACCGCGAAGAAGGATGCCGATCTGCTCGCGAAGTACCAGGATAAGGCGGTGGCGAACTACCGCAAGAACAAAGGCATCAAGGGGCCGGCACCCACGGCGGCGAAGAAGTAGAACGGCGATAGGGCTTTCCGCAAAGTCGACAAGAAAGGGCGCTTCGGCGCCCTTTCTGTTCTACGTTCAGCCCAGAATGAGGCGGTGCGCGAGACCCGCTGCGCCGCAGACGAAGATCACCGGGATCATGCCCGTCTTGTATCTCCACAGAGTGGTGAACGCTACCAGGCCGATGACCGCCGAAAACCACTCGAACCGGCCCGAGAATCCCTCGGGCCAGAAGACATGCCAAGCGAAAAACAACGCGAGGTTGAGGATCACTCCAACGACCGCGGCCGTGATCCCGGTGAGCGGCGCGGTGAATTGCAGATTGCCGTGCGTGGATTCGACCAGCGGACCGCCGAGAAGGATGAATAGGAACGACGGGAGGAAGGTGAAGAAGGTCGCGACTGTTGCGCCTGCCCATCCCGCGAGCGCCAGTGAATCGGGTCCGAGTGCGGTGTGAGTCCACGCGCCGACGAAACCGACGAAGGCCACGACCATGATGAGCGGGCCCGGCGTGGTTTCTCCGAGGGCAAGGCCATCGATCATCTGCGTTGCAGTGAGCCACTGGTAATTCTCAACGGCGCCCTGGTAGACGTAGGGCAGCACCGCATATGCGCCGCCGAAGGTGAGCAGCGCCGCCTTGGTGAAGAACCATCCCATTTGCGCCAGCGCGCTGTCCCATCCGAAGAAGGCGACGAGCGAGCCCAACGAGGCGATCCAGATGACGAGAAACGACGCCAGAACGATCAGGAAACGCCGCCAGCGGAAAAGCGCGTGCGAGGGCGTGGGCGTGGCGTCGTCGATCAACGCCGGCCCGTAGCTTTTCCCGGTGCTCCCGTGGCCTCCGGTGGAGAACTTTTCCGGCGCGATGCGTCCACCGAGATAGCCGACGATGCCGGCGCCGAGGACGATGTAGGGAAACGGCACGTGGAAGGCGAAGATCGCGACAAACGCGGCGAGGCTGACCGTCCACAGCACCGCGTTCCTGAGCGCGCGCGATCCAATGCGCCATGCGGCGAAAAGCACGATCGCCGTGACCGCAGGCTTGATTCCGTAGAACAGCCCGGCGACCGCGGGAACGTCGCCGAAGACGAGGTAGATCCAGGTGAGCGCGGCGAGAATGGCGAGCGAGGGCAGCACGAAAAGGACCCCGGCAATCACGCCTCCCGAGGTCCGATGCATCATCCAGCCGATGTAGGTGGCGAGCTGCGTCGCTTCGGGTCCGGGCAGCACCATGCAATAGTTGAGCGCGTGCAGAAAGCGCTTCTCGGAGATCCAGCGTTTCCGCTCGACCAGATCCTGGTGCATGATCGCGATCTGTCCGGTCGGACCGCCGAAACTGATGAAGCCGAGCTTCAGCCAGTAGCGGAACGCCTCGGTCAGGCTGACGGGGGCGGGAGGCTGATTCGAAATCGCGGAGTTGGCGGTGTCCATAGGCTGTCCTTGGCGTAATGATTGTGCAGCGCTTGGACGGGACACCGTCTGAAGGGGAGTCTGCAATCCCCGAGGGTTGAACTATACTTGGACTCCGTTTCATGAGCAAACGGCGTCCGCCTTATTCCTCTTCATGCCCAGACCGCTCGTTCCGAAAATCCGTATTCTGATCGGCGCAGTCATAGCCATCGGGCCGGGGAGGGCGGATCTGCTCGCGGCCATTGCGCGCACCGGTTCGATCTCTGCCGCGGCGCGTGAAATGGGAATGTCCTACCGGCGCGCGTGGTTGCTCGTCGAAGCGATCAACAAGGCCTTCCGTCGGCCGCTGGTCGAAACACTGACCGGCGGGCGCAGCGGTGGCGGCGCCCGGATCACCGACCTCGGCAACGAAGTCCTTCGCCGCTACCGACTCATGGAAGCAAAGGCTGCACGCGCAGTCGCCTCCGATCTGAAGCGTCTTTCCCGCCTGATTCCCGCGCGGCGCGGCAAGTAGCCTTGCTTTGCATCCTCGCTTCGCCTCGCTTAAAATCGTCGCGTCGCGTTATATCCATATGAATATTACGAGTCCAGGAAGAAGGAGGCATGCGTTTTCTGCATATCGCTACGCTGCTCACGTCCATTAGCGCGGTATTTCTGCCGTGGCCGACGCGCGCAGCCGAACTCACTGTTTTCGCTGCGGTGAGCGTGAAGGACGCGCTCGACGAATCGATCCGAGGCTTCGAGCCCGCCGCAGGACACAGGATCGTGGCATCGTACGGCGCAAGCCAGGCGCTCGCCAAGCAGATCGAGAACGGCGCGCCCGCCGACTTGTTCATTTCGGCCGATCTCGACTGGATGGATTACGCGGCGGAGCGGAAGCTGATCGTCCCCGGTAGCCGCATCAACCTTCTCGGCAACCGGCTGGTGCTGATCGCTCCCGCGTCCAGCACGGCCAGCGTGCAGATCGCGCCGACCTTTCCGCTGTCCGCTCTGCTCGGGAGCGAGCGGCTCGCTATCGCCGATCCCGACAGCGTTCCGGCCGGGAAGTACGGAAAAGCCGCGCTCGAATCGCTGGGCGTCTGGGCGAGCGTGTCCCCGAAGCTCGCCCGCGGCGAGAACGTTCGAGCGGCCTTGGCGTTCGTGTCGCGCGGCGAGGCTCCATTCGGCATCGTCTATCGCAGTGATGCGACAGCGGACCGGAGAGTCCGCGTGGTCGGGGAGTTTCCCGCCTCGAGCCACCCGCCCATCGTCTATCCCGCCGCGCTCACCGCCGCCGGGCGCTCGCCGATACGGGCGCAGTTTCTCTCCTACCTCGGGTCGGATGTGGTGCGCCCGATCTGGGAGAAGCACGGCTTCACCCTGCCGGTGTCCCGGCCACGATGATGTTGACGGCCGAAGAGTGCGAAATTCTGACGCTCAGCATGCGCGTCGCAGTCTGGGCAGTGCTCGTCAGCCTTCCGTTCGCGGTCGCGGTGGCGTACGCGCTCGCGCGCCTCGACTTTCCGGGCAAGACGCTGTTCGACGCGACCGTGCACTTGCCGCTCGTGCTGCCGCCCGTAGTTGTCGGATACGTCCTGCTGCTTCTGCTTGGCAAGCGTGGTCCGGTCGGGTCTTTTCTCGATGAATGGTTCGGCGTCGTAGTTGCGTTTAGGTGGACGGGGGCAGCACTCGCGGCGGGCATCATGGGATTTCCACTGATGGTGCGCGCAATCCGCTTGTCGTTCGAGTCCATCGACCGCAAGTTGGAATCCGCGGCAAGCACATTGGGCGCAGGTCGCGTCGGCGTGTTCCTCACCGTCACCTTGCCGCTCGCGCTGCCGGGCATTATCACCGGCGTGCTCTTGTCCTTCGCGCGCGGCTTGGGCGAGTTCGGGGCGACCATCACTTTCGTATCCAACATTCCCGGTGAGACGCGCACGCTGCCGCTCGCGATCTATACACTAACGCAGACACCTGCCGGAGACGCGGCCGCGTTGAGGCTGAGCCTCGTGGCAGTGCTGTTGTCACTTGTTGCGCTCTACGTTTCCGAAGTGTTGGTACGCCGCGCGGCGAGACGGGTGAGGGGCGATGACGCTGACGGTCGACATTGAACGGCGCCTTGGCGCATTCCGGCTCAAGACCGCCTTTGAGGCCGGCGAGGGCGTCACGGCGCTTTTCGGTCGCTCCGGGGCAGGGAAGACTTCCATCGTCAATGCCATTGCAGGCATTCTGCGTCCGGATCGGGGCCGTATCGAAATCAACGGCGATACGGTTTTCGACAGCGAGCGCGGAATCGATGTGCGGACTCCACGGCGGCGCATCGGCTACGTATTCCAGGAAGGACGGCTGTTTCCGCACCTGAACGTGCGGCAGAACCTGCGCTACGCGGGTCTTTTTTCCCGGGGTACGCCGCCGTCGGAATTCGCGCACGTCGTCGAGCTCCTCGGTTTGAAGGATCTCCTCGATCGCAGGCCTGGAAACCTCTCCGGCGGCGAGAAGCAGCGCGTCGCCATCGGACGCGCCTTGCTCTCCCGTCCGCGCCTGCTTCTGCTCGATGAGCCGCTTGCCTCGCTCGACGCTCACCGCAAAGGCGAAGTGCTGCAGTACATCGAGCTGATGCGCGACGAGATCAAGGTCCCGATCGTCTACGTCAGCCACTCGGTCGAGGAGGTTGTGCGCCTGGCCGACACCGTCGTGCTGATATCGGCAGGCGAGGTCTCTGCCGTCGGTGCGGCCGAGGAAGTCATGGGACGCTCCGATCTGCGTGCCAGTGCGTTCGAGGGCGGTGCCGTGATCGACGCCAAGGTGATCGAGCAGGACATGCAGCACGATCTCGCGACGCTCGCGTTCGACGGCGGCACGCTTGTCGTCACCAACGTCGACGCGCTCATCGGCGAGCCCGTGCGCGTGCGCATCCGCGCCCGCGACGTTTCGATCGCGCTCAAGCGCCCGGAGGCGATCAGTATCCAGAACATTCTGGCAGGGACGGTGCGCGAGGTCGGGGCCGAGCGCGGTGGCACGGTCGACGTCGTCATAGCGGTGGGAGGCGTATTGCTGCGTGCACGCGTAACGCAGCGCGCGGTCGACCATCTCGGGCTCGCGCCGGGCCTCGCGGTCCACGCCTTGGTGAAGGCGGTTTCCCTCGCGCGTGCGGGTTCGGGATCCCTTTGACCAGCGCGAACGCCCCCTACCCGAATCCCGCGAAGCGCGCCGGGCGTGGCCCGGCAAGCCCTTCTTCGACTTCCATCACACTGCCGGCGATGGCATTGTCGTATCCCGGCAGGCTTGCGAGCACCGCCTTGAACGCCTTGCCGCGAAGAAGCGCCAGGAATTTCTTCAGCTCGGGGCTTCCGAGCCGTTCGGCGCGACAGGCGAGAAGATAGCGCTCATTGACCAGGGATATGAATCCCAGTTCCCGCTGCGCCGCTGCCGCCCGGATGCCGAAACCGGCGTCTGCGCTTCCGTCTGCGACCGCTGCGGCGACGGCGATGTGGGTAAACTCTTCGCGCGGGTAACCCGGTATCCGCCCGCTCTCGATCCCGGCTCGCTCGAGCAGCTGGTCGAACACCAGCCGCGTTCCCGAGCCGCGCTGGCGATTGACGAATTTCAGTGCGGGGCGCGTGAGGTCGCGCAGGCCCTGGATGCTTTTCGGATTTCCGCGCGCGACGATCAATCCCTGATCGCGGACGGCAAGACCGATCACCTTATGCAAGCCGGGCTTGAGACGTTGCAGGATCTCGGGCGTCTGCCACTGTTCGGCGACATGGAATCCCGCGAGATCGCAATCGCCGCGCGCAAACCCGTCGAGGCTTTCCACGCTCCCGTGAAACTGGAGTTCCAAAGCAATCGCGCCTTCCGCGAGCTCGGGCAGCCGCTCCAGCGCGAGATCGTGGCTTGCATGCAGACTCAAGCGTAGCGAAGTCGTTTGGCCATGAAGCTCGCGCTCGAATTCGCGCGCAAGCTCGGCAAAATGCGGAGCGAGGCGCGTGCGCGCCCGCTGCTCCAACTCCAAGAGCTTCACCGCGAACGGCGTGAGGCGCGCGCCACGGCCGCGCTCAAGCTCGACCAGCGGCTGTCCCATCCGGCTGTTCCACGCCCCCAGGAGGTTCCAGACGTGGCGGTATGAATAGCCGATTTCGCGCGCGGCTGCTGCCAGCGAACCGGACTTTTGGATCGCGCCGAGGAGCGGCACGAGAAGCGGGGCGACCGCTGCGGAGTGGAGTTTCCAGCCAGGCTCGAATTCTATTCGCATAATGATTTGTAGATCATATCCTCACATGACGATATGATCTATAAGTAAAAGTACACAAGTTATGCAAAATAGTACATATATGAACAGACTCAGTCAATCGGCAGCCAAGACGTGATGCAAGCCTTCACGACCGCGCTCGCGCTCCTGATCGATCTCGACGCGAAGCTCGTCGAGATCGTCTGGCTCAGCCTGCGCGTGAGCCTCTCGGCGGTCGCAATTGCGGCGCTCTTCGGCTTGCCCCTGGGTGCCGCCATTGCCGTGGGCAGGTTCCCGGGCCGCCAGACGGTGATCGTGTTTCTGAACGCGCTGATGGGCCTGCCGCCGGTCGTGGTGGGGCTGCTCGTCTACCTCCTGCTTTCGCGCGCCGGACCGCTCGGTACGCTCGGAATCCTGTTTACGCCCGCCGCGATGATCGTGGCCCAGACCATTCTGATCCTGCCGATCGTAGCTGCGCTCTCGCGCCAGGCGATCGAAGATGCATGGCGCGAATACGAGGAGCAGCTGCGCTCGCTTGGTGCGGGCCGGGCCGACGCGGCGCTGACGCTCCTGTGGGACACGCGGTTCTCGCTCCTCACCACCGTCCTCGCCGGTTTCGGGCGGGCCGCCGCCGAGGTCGGCGCGGTGATGATCGTCGGCGGAAACATCGACGGGGTGACGCGCGTGATGACGACCACCATTGCCCTCGAGACGAGCAAGGGCGATCTGCCGCTTGCGCTGGGCCTGGGGATCATCCTAATCGTGATCGTCATCGCGGTGAACGCGGCGGCCTATCTGACCAAGGAACTGGCCCAGCGGCGCTACGGATGAGAAACGGTTCGATGCTCCCGCTGCGTCTTGCCGAAGTGTCGTTCGCGGCCGGCGGACGATCCATCATCGACTGCGTGTCACTCGAAATCGAGACCGGGCCGAGCACGATCATCCTGGGCGCGAATGGCGCCGGGAAGAGCGTCCTGATGCGCCTGATGCATGGTCTTCTGAGTCCGAGTTCGGGCCGCATCGACTGGAGCGCGCCCGAGCGCCAAGGCGCCCCGAGGAAGCAGGCCATGGTGTTCCAGCGGCCGGTCATGTTGCGCCGCTCAGCCTACGCGAACGTCGCCTACGCGCTGAAAATTGTCGGAATCCCGGAACCGCAGCGCGGGACGCTGGTGCGCGAATCGCTTGAAAGCGTGGGGCTGTCGCACCTCGCACAGCGACCCGCACGCGTGCTCTCCGGAGGCGAGCAGCAGCGGCTCGCGCTCGCGCGGGCCTGGGCGCTGCACCCGGAGGTGTTGTTTCTCGACGAGCCTACCGCCAGCCTCGACCCGAGCGCGACGCGCGAGATCGAATCGGTAATCAGGGCTTTCGATGCTGCGGGAACGAAGGTGGTGATGGCGACGCACAACCTCGGCCAGGCGCGGCGCCTCGGTGACGAGATCCTGTTTCTCGACCAGGGGCGGCTCGTCGAGCGTGCTCCGGTCGAGCAATTCTTTACCAAACCGCAATCGCCGCAAGCCGCGGCGTTCATAAAAGGAGAATTACCTTGGACATGATCCGGAGACTACTGCTGTCGGTTGCGCTGCTCGCCGCGCTGCCGGCGCTCGCGCAGGAAAAGTTCATCGTCGCCGCCTCGACGACATCGACCGAGCAGTCGGGCCTGTTCGGCCACATTCTCCCGGTCTTCCAGAAGAAGACCGGCATCCAGGTGCGCGTGGTCGCGCTCGGGACGGGGCAGGCGCTCGATCTCGCGCGCCGCGGCGATGCCGACGTGGTGTTCGTACACGCCCGATCGGCGGAAGAGAAATTCCTCGCGGAGGGCGAGGGCGTCCAGCGCTTCGACGTCATGTACAACGATTTCGTGCTAATCGGTCCGAAGTCGGACCCCGCGAAAATTTCGGGCGGCAAGGACATCCTCGAGGGATTGAAGAGGATCAAGACGGCGGGTGCGCCTTTCGTGTCGCGGGGCGACAGGAGCGGCACGCACATCGCCGAGCTCGATCTGTGGAAGCTCGCGGGGATCGACATCGCCACGGAAAAGGGTCCGTGGTACCGCGACACGGGCCAGGGCATGGGACCGGCGCTCAACACCGCATCGGCGATGAACGGCTACATCCTCTCCGATCGCGGCACCTGGATCTCCTTCAAGAACCGCGGCGATCTGGCGATCGCGGTGGAAGGGGACAAGCGCCTGTTCAACCAATACGGTGTGATGCTGGTGAGTCCCGCCAAGCATCCCAACGTGAAAAAAGATCTCGGCCAGGCGTTCGTCGATTGGGTCATATCGCCCGAAGGACAGAAGGCGATCGCTGAGTACAAGATCGGCGGCGAGCAGTTGTTCTTCCCGAACGCGAAATGAGCCTCATGGCGTGCGAAATACGGATGAAAGCTTCTGCGCCGATCGCGCTGGTGATGCTGGCAGCGGCCTTTGCGCCCGGAAACGGTCTGGCGCAAGAGCGCAAGTCGCTCGTGACAACGCGCCTGGAAGTCACTGGCGAAGTGAGCCGCAAGCTGTCTCTTTCAGTCGAAGATCTTCGCGGCCTCGCGCAGCGCCGGGGTCAGGCGGCGGCGGGCGGATATGGCGGTGTCTGGCTCACCGATCTTCTCGGGGAGGCCGATATCAGGCGCGACGAGCGGCACGCGCTGCGCCGGACCTACGTCGTTGCAACAGCCAGCGACGGCTACCACGCCGTATTTTCCTGGGGAGAGCTGTTCAACACGCCCGTTGGACGCGACGTTCTGGTCGCATTCGAACGCGACGGATCTCCGTTGCAGGAAGGCGAAGGAAAGATCGCGCTCGTCTCGCTCGCCGACGAGAAAATCGGTCCCCGGCACGTGAAATGGTTGAACCGGATCGACGTGCGCCGTGTCCCCGAGTAAGACGCTCGCGGGATTGGCGATCGGCATCGTGACGAGCGCGGCGATTGCACAGGGGCCCGTGCGGCTCTACGCCGCAGGCAGTCTGCGCGCCGTGATGCTCGAGATCGGCGCCGCCTTCGAGGTGGCCTCGGGGATCAAGGTCGCGCCCGTGTTCGGCGCCTCGGGCTTGTTGCGGGAGCGGATCGAGCGAGGCGAACCTCTCGATGTGTTCGCTTCCGCAGACATGGGCCATCCGGAGCGGCTCGCCGCCGCGGGGCGCAGTTTCCGCGCCGTCCCGTTCGCGTACAACCGGCTGTGTGCGCAAGGCACGCCGGCTGACCGGCGGACCGCATTCCCCGCCGCCGCCGAAGGACCGCAGCGTCTACGCCGCCCTGATGTCGGGCGGCGAGGCCGACATCTTCCTCGCGTACTGTACGAACGCCCTGCAGGCCCAAAAGGAGATTCCCGATCTCCGCATCGTGCAGGTTCCGGAAGCGCTGGCCGTCAGCGTGCGCTATGGCCTCACCGTAATGAAAGAC
>DATDGA010000280.1:0-3019 GCA_036522335.1 Burkholderiales bacterium | reverse complement strand
TCGGCGTAGCCGAGCAGCGGCCGCGCCGAGAACAGCTGATCGAGCGTCAGCGCACCGTGGAAGATGTCTCCGCCGATCAGGCCGAAGTCGCGCTCGAGGTCGAGCGGCGACAGGATCTTTTTCGCGATGATGCTCTGCTTGAAATTCGGCGCATGGCGGTTGACTGTTTCGATCACAGCGTCTGCGGCGGTCTCCTTCGCATCGTCCCAGCTTCGCCCGCCCGGGAGGACCGGATCGAAATGCTGGCAGAAGAGGCTCGCGACATGCGCCCCGGGCGGGGCGAGACTTGGATCGACGGTGCTCGGGATCAGCATTTCGATGATGGGCTCGCGCGAAAAACCGGCGGTCCGCGCGTCGAAATAGGCGCGTTCCATGTAAGGGAGCGAAGGCGCGAGGATGATGCCTGCGCTGTGGTGGGGCTGCGCGGTTTTCCCTCGGGCGCAGGTGAAGTCGGGAAGCTGGGAGAGCGCGACGTTCATGCGGAATGTGCCCGAAGCGCATTTCCAGCGCTCGATTCTCGAGCGGAACTCAGCGTCGAGCGCGCCGGGATCGAGCATCTTGAGATACAGCAGCTTCGGATTGACGCCGGCGGCAACGGCGCGCGTTTCGATCTCGCTGCCGTCCGCGAGCGCCACGCCGGTCGCGCGCCCGCCTTTGACGCGCACGGCCGCGACTTCGGCCCCGGTCGTGATTTCCACGCCGCGCGCGCGCGCCTCCTTCGCCATCGCCTCGCTGATCGCCCCCATGCCGCCCAGGGCGTGTCCCCAGGTTCCGCGCTTGCCGTTCACCTCGCCGAAGGCGTGATGCAGCAGCACGTAGGCCGAGCCGGGCGAGTAAGGGCTGGCGAAATGCCCGACCTGCGCGTCGAATCCGAACGCCGCCTTGATCGGATCGCTCTCGAACCAGTAATCGAGCAGCTCGCCCGCGCTGCGGGTCATGAGCTCCCACAGGTCGCGCTGCGCGGGACGCGCGAGTCGCCCCAGCCGTCCGCCAAGAGCTAGCGCGCGGAGCCAGTCGCGCCAACCTCCGCCCAGGTTGGGCGGCGTCTGGAGCACGAGAGCGCGCAGCGTATCCGCCGCGGCCTCGATCGTGCGGTAATAGTCTGGCAGGCGCTCCGCGTCCCGCGCCGAGAAGCGCCTGAGCTCCGTCTGCGTGTCGGCGAGAGTCGGACCGAGCCTGAACGAGCGGCCATCGGGCAGCGGCAGAAAATTGGCGAAGGGACGCTCGACGATCCGCAAGCCGTGTTCGGCGAGCTTCAACTCGCGGATGATTTTCGGATTGAGCAGGCTCACCGTATAGGCGGCCGTGGAGTTGCGAAAACCCGGCGCGAATTCCTCGGTGACGGCCGCGCCGCCGACGATCGCGCGGCGCTCCAGCACCCGCACTTTGAGGCCCGCGCCGGCGAGATAGCAGGCGCATACCAGGCCGTTATGACCGCCGCCGATGATGACGACGTCGACCACCACCGGACTAGTGCCGCTTCTCGAAGCGGTAGACGGCAAGGCTGCCGAAGAAGTTGGCGAGAGTCCTGACGGGCCGTCCGCGGTGCAAGATGACGCGCTCGATCACGCGAATGCCGTGCTTCGCGCAGAACGACTCGAAATCCGCGATCGTGAACAGGTGCACGTTGGGGGTGTCGTACCACTCGTAGGGGAGCTCCGGCGAGATCGGCATCCTTCCCAGCGCCATCTGCAGCCTCAGGTCCCAGCGGCCGAAGTTGGGAAACGACACGATCGCCTCGCGCCCGACCCGCAGCATCTCAAGCACGATTTCCTCGGTGTTGCGCACCGCCTGCAGGGTCTGAGACAGGATCACGAAATCGAAGGAACCCGCGTCGAAACCCGCCAGCCCGCGCTCGAGATCGCTCTGGATGACGTTGACGCCGTTCTTCACGCAGTCGAGCACGTTGGCGTCGGCGATGTCGATGCCGTAGCCGCGGGCGTTGCGGGTCTGCTTGAGGTACCTGAGCAGCAGCCCGTCGCCGCAACCCAGGTCGAGCACCGTGGAATCGGGCCTGACCCAGTCGGCGATCGCCTGGAAATCGGAGCGGTCCGAGAGCGTGCCCGTTGCCTGCCCGGTCACAGGCGCCTCGCGATGCCGTCGAAGTAGGCCCGCACCAGCGCGTGGTAGCGCGGATCGTCGAGCAGGAATGCGTCGTGTCCATGCGGCGCGTCGATCTCCGCGTAAGACACGTCGCAACGGTTGTCGAGCAGCGCCTTGACGATCTCTCGCGCCCGCGACGGCGCGAAGCGCCAGTCCGAGGTGAACGACACGACGAGAAACCGGGCGCGGGCAGCGGCAAGCGCCCGGGCGAGACTGTTCTCGTGCGCGGCCGCCGGATCGAAATAGTCGAGTGCCCGGGTGATGAGCAGGTAGGTGTTGGCGTCGAAGTATTCGGAGAACTTGTCGCCCTGGTGGCGCAGGTAGGACTCGATCTCGAAATCGACGTCGAAATGGAACTGGATCGAACCCGAGCGCAGGGCACGCCCGAACTTCTCCATCATCGCGTCATCCGACAGATAGGTGATGTGGCCGATCATGCGCGCCAGTCGCAGGCCCCGGCGGGGCACGACGCCGTGCTCGTAGTAATCGCCTCCATGAAAATCGGGGTCGGTGGTGATCGCCTGGCGCGCCACCTCGTTGAAGGCGATGTTCTGCGCCGAGAGCTTCGGCGCCGCTGCGACGACGATAGCATTGCGGATGCGGTCCGGATAGCCGATCGTCCATTGCAGCGCCTGCATCGCCCCGAGGCTCCCTCCCATCACGGCGGCAAAGCATTCGATGCCCAGGCGGTCGGCAAGCCGGGCCTGCGCGTCCACCCAGTCCTCGACTGTCACGACGGGGAAGGACGAACCGTAAGGCTTCCCGGATTTTGGATCGACGCTCTTCGGGCCGGTCGAGCCGAAACAGCCGCCGACGTTGTTGACTCCGACGACGAAGAATTTCTCCGTGTCGACGGGCTTGCCGGGCCCGATCATGTTGTCCCACCAGCCGACGTTTGCCGGGTCTTCCTCGTAGT
>DATDGA010000279.1:0-11263 GCA_036522335.1 Burkholderiales bacterium | reverse complement strand
AAATCGGGCAGGCTGAAACCCATCAGGACGTCGGCGGTTGTGAACTCGAGCACCACCGGCTCGCCCATTTTCAGCTCGATATCGCTCGGCGAAAACTCGAATTTCCGGGCCGACACCCGAATCACCCTTTCCTGCGCGAGGGCCCTGGCGCCGAAGAGGGCGCCCGCCGCGGCCGCGAGCCCCGCGGCGAGCAGACGCCGGCGTTGCGCGACCATCCCTAGGCCTTCACGACCGGAAATTCGGTGATCTCGTACTCTGCCTTCCCGAACTCGGTCTCGATGCCGCGGAAGCCCAGACCCTTGTACGGCTGCGCCGCGTCCCACGGGACCGGCGCGCGCTTGGGCTGCGAGCCGGGCGCGATCAGAGGAAAGATCAGCGATTTCGCAGAGTGATGCGCGATGTGGCCGGTCACGTGGTGGTGCTCCTGGTGGATGTGGCCGTAGAAGACCGTCACGTTTTTGTAGGGCATGAGGATCTCGATCGCCTGCGCGCCGTCGCGCGTCGCCCAGTCCCATTGCGGCATGAGATCGAACAGCGGCCGGTGCGTGAACACGACGATGCGCGCTTCCTTGTCCTGCTTCGCGAGATCCGCTTTGAGCCAACCGAGCTGCGCCTCGCCGATACGCGCCGAGGCGTCGGAGACGTTGTCGATGGCGACGAAATGAACGCCTTTGTGATCGAAGCTATAGTAGCTCGCACCGAAAAGCTCCTTCCACGCCTGCCCGTTGTCGAGCGACGCATCGTGCTCGCCCGGCATGAAGCGCACGTTCCTGTTCTTCAGGGCGCCGACGATGTCGCGGAACTCGGCCAGCCTGCGCCGTCTCTCCTTGGAATCGTCGGTGGTGTGCGTGAGATCGCCCGTGAAAATGATGAAGTCCGGCTCGAACGAAAGCGCGTTCACGGCGGCGACGGCTTTTTGCAGGGTGCCGTCAGCGTCCGGATTCAGCGCCGGACCCTTGAAGCCCCAGTGCGTGTCGGAGAGCTGCACGAAATAGAAATCGTCCTGCTTGGCGCCGGCCATGCTGGCGCAGCCCGCGAGGCCGGAGGCGAACACCGCGCCGCCCAGGCCCGCGAGCTTGAGAAATTCCCTGCGATCGATCGATTCGCTCATTGCAGTCTCCTTAAAGGAATAAGCTGGCAGCCGGCCCGTTAGCCGGTCGCACCTTGCAAGACCGGGGGAGCCGCGGCTTTATTCCCGGAATATTTCAGAAATATCTTCCTTACGTGGTCTCCCGCGGGTGGGGCGCGCCGATACAATTCGCGCCTCGATGCCGCGGAGGACTTCTTGGAAGCGTTTCTCGTTTCGACCGGAATCGTCGTTCTCGCGGAGATGGGCGACAAGACGCAGATCCTCGCGCTGGTGCTCGCGGCGCGCTACCGGCGCCCGGTTCCGGTGATTCTGGGAATTTTCTTGGCGACGCTGGCCAACCATGCGCTCGCGGCCTGGCTCGGCGCGGGCGCCGCAGCGGCGCTCGGCCCGGAGTCGCTGCGCTGGATTCTGGGCTTGTCGTTCCTCGCCATGGCGGCGTGGATGCTGGTGCCCGACGAGCCGGAGGAAGAGAAGACGCAGAGCGCGCGCCTCGGCGCTTTCGCCACGACGCTCATCGCCTTCTTCCTCGTAGAGATGGGCGACAAGACGCAGATCGCCACCGTCGCCCTGGCCGCGCGCTACGCCTCGGTCCTGACGGTGGTGGCCGGCACCACGCTCGGCATGATGCTCGCCGACGTCCCGGCAGTGTATTTCGGGGAGCAGCTACTCAGGCGCGTACCGGCAAAAGCGGTGCGCGGGTTCGTGGCCGCGATTTTCGTTTCGCTCGGCGCATTCGCGCTCTTCGGCCCGAACTGAACCCGGAAGCGACTTTGTTGACCGACGACAGCCGGAGTATCCTATGCGCTTACCGCCGCCGGTACGGCGCGGCGCCATTGCAAAGGGGAATGTCCATGCCAACCGCGACCCGGCCCGTAGTGAGGATTGCTCCCAACAATCCGGTCTTCGATTTGCCCGTGATCGTCGGCATCGAGGAAGGGCTGTTCGAGAAGGCGGGGCTGGACGTGAGTTTCTCGGCGACTTACGCCGATCGCGAGCGCGACAGCGCCGAGAAGCCGGTTCTTTCGAGGCTCAAGGAGCAGATGTTCGAGTGCGGCTCGGCCGACAGCTACAACGTCTGCGAGTGGGCGAGCATCGATCGCCTCGAGCGCGGCAAGCGCGGCGGCAACATCGCTGCCCTGCGCGCCGCGGTTGCGGCGCAGGCCATCCTGAGTTTCGACGAAAAGCTGCAGACACCGCGGGACCTGTCCGATGTGCCGGTGGTGGTGCAGGAGCTCACCGGTTCGCACTACACGACGCTGCAGATGCTCGAGAGCGCCGTCGGACGCGAGCACGTCAGGATCCAGAACGGCAGCTTGCCGTCCAAGCGCTGGGAGGGTCTGAGGAATGGCAGCTACCGCGCCGTGGCCGTGATGGAGCCTTTCATCAGCCTCGGTCTCAAGGAAGGCGCGCACATCATCGCAGCCTCGTTCTATCGCGGCGGCGAGGTGGTGGCCGCCGATCTGACCGCCGAGGAGCGCAAGTCCTACTACGACGCAGAGAACCAAGCCGTCGATCTCATCAACGGCGACTTCTACAAATACGCACATCACGTCGCCGCGGCCACCAAGGGCGCTTTACAGCCGCACGAGCTGCTGCGCGCCTTCGTCCACTACAAGCACGTCGACTACTACGATCCGGCGCTGTTCAACCGGGCCTACGACTGGATGAAGGCCCGGGGACTGACCGAAGGCCAGAGCGAGCACGCGGCGCTGGTCGTCGGCTGATCGCCCGCAGGTGCGGACGATCCCGGCAGATCGGGTCGCCGCCGCTTCCGCTGGAAGGTCTTAGAACTTCATCGCACGCTGGATCGCCGGCCGCGCCGCCATCTCCTCCGTCCAGCGCGCGACGTTCGCAAAGCCCTCGACCAGCGCGGGCTGCGCGCTCTTGACGCGCGCCATCACGCCGTAGAGCGCGAAGTCGGCGATGGTCACTTCGCCGCCGGCGCAGCAGCGTTGCTTTCCGAGCTTGGCATCCCAGACTTTCACGTAGTTTTTCCACATCGACTTGAAAGTCTCGATCGCCGGTCCGTGCTGCTCCTTGGCGCGAGACAAGACGAAGATCGCGGTGACCATGCCGCTCATGTCGCTTCCAGCGCTCGCGAGCGCCTGCCAGAAGGCAGGCCGCGCCGCGGGGTCCTGCGGCAGGAACTTGCCCGATTTTTCGGCGCAGTACATCAGCACCGCGACCGACTGCGAGATCGTCACCGCCTTCCCGCCCGGGCCGTCGTTGTCCACGATCACCGGGATCTGCCCGTTGGGGTTCATGGCGAGGAACGAGGGCGACTTCTGCTCGCCCTTGGTGAGGTCGATCGGGTGGAAGTTGTAGGCGAGACCGCATTCTTCCAGCCCGATGCGCGCGCGCATGCCGTTCGAGGTGCCGGCGGCGTAGAGGTCGATCATGGTTTCTGGCTCCGTAAGGGACGTCGAAAGCGTCAACTCTAAACCGAATCGTGGAATCGCAAGCTGAACGCCCGACGGCCCGACCCGATCCCGCTGCAGCACGAAGTCACCTGCCCGGGCGGGCGCGCCGACCGAATGGGACTAGAATGCGGCGGTTGCCGGACGCGATCCTCCGGGGAGTCGACCATGCCGACAAGACGCGCACTTGCAGCCGCCGCTCTCGCCCTCGTCTTCGCGGGAGCCCACTCCGCAGCGGCCCTGGCCCAAAGCTCCGCTGCGCTGGAGGGGCGGGTGAGCTCCGCCGAAGAAGGCGGGATGGAAGGCGTGGTCGTCAGCGCGAAGAAAACCGGCTCGATCGTGACGATCAGCGTGGTGAGCGACGAGCAGGGCCGCTTCAGCTTTCCCTCGGCCAGGCTCGAATCCGGCCACTATGGCCTTCGCGTTCGTGCCACCGGCTGGGAGCTCGAGGCTCCGGCTTCGGTGGAGGTGGTCCTCGCCAAACCCGCTTCGGTCGATCTGAGATTGCGCAAGGCCCAGGACATCACGCCGCAGCTCACCAACGCCGAATGGATCGCGAGCTTTCCGGGGACCTCCGACCAGAAGAAGTTTCTCTACGGCTGCGTCGGTTGCCACACGCTGGAGCGCGTCGCGAAATCGAAGCACGACGCGGCCGGTTTCGTGCAGGTGATGAAGCGCATGGCGAGCTACGCCAACAACAGCCACGTGGAGCGGCCGCAAGTCCGGGTCCGCGCCCGGGATCCTCTGCGCGACTTCGGCCCCGACTTCGAAAAGCAGGCCGCGTTTCTCGCCACCCTCAACCAGAGCGCGGGCCCCTGGTCGTACTCGCCGAGAGCCCTTCCACGCGTGAAGGGCAAGGGCACCCGCGTCGTCATCACCGAGTACGACCTGCCGCGCAAGCTCATGCCGCACGACGTGATCGTCGATCGCGACGGCGTCGCCTGGTTTTCCCAGTTCGACGAGCAGTTCCTCGGCAAGTTCGATCCGCGGACGCTGAAGACCACCGAGTTTGCGATTCCGGTACAGCGGCCCGGCTTTCCCAAGGGCACCCTCGATCTGGAAGTCGATCCGCAAGGCAATCTGTGGATGTCGCACATGTTCCAGTCCGGGATCGTGAAGTTCGACAGGAAGGCCGAGAAGTTTCAGGCGTTCCCGCTGCCCGCAGGCACGGTCAACGACGATTCCCAGCAGTCGATGGTCGGCCCGCAGCGCTGGACGGTGGACAACAAGGTGTGGCTCAATGACGCGGGCATCCCGGGCCTGCATCGCCTCGACATGGCGACCGGCAAGTTCGAAACCTGGAAGCCCTACGAGAACGTGAAGGGACCGCATTCGGTGTACGGCATCTACGCCGACTCGAAGAACAACATCTTCTTCATGGACTTCGGCGGCGAGAATGTCGGCAAGATCGAGGCCGCGACCGGGAAGCTGACGCTCTTCCCGACGCCGACGCCGAGATCGCGTCCGCGCCGGGGCAGGATGGACGATCAGGACCGCGTGTGGTTCGCCGAGTGGCGCGCCGAAAAAATCGGGATGTTCGACACGAAGACGGAACAATTCCGCGAGTGGACCGTGCCCACGCCGTTCACCGCGCCCTACGACGTGGCGCTCGACCGTGACGGCAAGGTGTGGACCGCGGGCATGAACACCGACCGCGTTTTGCGCATGGACGTGGGGACGGGCGAGTTCACCGAATATCCGCTGCCGAGCCAGACCAACATCCGCCGCGTGTTCGTGGACAACTCGACCGCTCTCCCTACGTTTTGGGTGGGCAATAACCATCACGCGGCGCTCGTGAAGGTGGAGCCGCTGGAATAGGGAGATCCGGGCCCCGAGCGCCGGAAAGGCCGCTCGGTCGGGCGTTCCCGCGCTCAGGTGACGCCGGGCGGGCGCGCGCCCGTGTTCCCGTTAACGCAAAATCGGGGCGCTTCAAGTGCCCCGATCCGGATATTCGATTCTCGCGACGGAAATCAGCGGATTTCTTTCTCCAGGTCCCGGTCGACCAACTCGTCGCGGCCTCTGCGCGTGATCGAATATTCTCTGGAGCCTCTGAGCTCCGCGCACGCGAGCAGCGTCAGTCGCCGCACCACACTGGTCGGTATGTCGGGTGAGGGCTGGTTCATCGTTCTGGCGTTGCGCAGCTTGCGCAGCCAGTCGATATCCTCTGTCGTCAGCCTGCGGTCCATCGGGGTGCTCCCTGTTTCCGGCTCACATTGCGGCTTGCCGGTGGCTTCAACGCGCGAAGCGTCCAATATCCACGCAACCTCCGTGCCCGATTGAGGAATCCTTGGTCGATCAGATAGTTGAAGCAAGTTGGGACTTCGGAGCAAGGGCGAGTCTGTCGCCGCGAAGCGACAGACTGAGTGAGGAAGTGACGCTAGGCGGCTGATCTAACAACGTTTCGGGTTGTCGTGGTACGACGACGTCATATACCTGAACTACCCAGGAGGCAGATTCAAGGTCTTGTCCCTGCGGTCAGAGCGTCATGCCGCCGTCCACACTGATGACCGCGCCATTGATGTAGCTCGCCTCGTCGGAGGCGAGGAACGGGAACACGCTGGCGATTTCGTCGGGCCGGCCGAGCCGCCCGAGCGAGCAGCTTTGCGGCGCGCATCGTGCCGCTCCCCCGTTCTATTTGCGCTCGGTGAGTTTCAGCGCCCTTTCGTAATATCCGAGATCCACATATTTCTCCGGTGACGGCGCCTTGCCGCCCCATTGGCCCTCGATCTCCGCGCGCAGGGCGAGCACGGCTCTGAATCCGTCCATGTCGAACCTCGCGTCGGGCGCAAGTCCGAAGCGCGGCTCCAGCAGCGCGTCGTAGGTTCGTTCCGCTACTTTGCGATCCTGTTTGAGACGGGCGGAGATGAGCGAGACGAGCTCCGCACGGTTCTCGGGCGCCATCGCCATTCGCACCGACTCGACGTAGGCGGCGATGTAGCGCTCGAGCAGCGGCCCGTTCGCGCCCGCCCACTTGCGCATCACGAACGCGCCGCCCGCCTGGTACGGGCCCAGAAGGTCCACGGCGCGGCCGAAGCTCTTCATCCCCCTGTCCTTCGCGGCGAACGAGAACGGCGGATTCAGCATCGCTGCCGCGTTGTCGGCGCTCTTTTCCATGGCTTCGAGACGCTGAGGCGTGCCCCCGATGGGCTTGAGCGTGTAGTCCCTGCCTTCGAGCAGCCCGGCGTTCTTGAGAACTTTTTTCGCGAGCAGCGCGTAAGCCGTGTTGGGCGCGTCGACGATCAGCGACTTTCCCCGGATGTCGGCGATGGAGCCGATCTCCGGCCGCGCCATGAACTCGTTCATGCCGGTATCGCCGCCTGTCACGATGACGGCGTCCTCGTGCGCCGTCTCGACCATCGCGACGGCATTGTCGACGGCGGCATAGGCGATATCGAACGCGCCTCTCGCCAGGCCCTCGCGCTGCGAGTCGGAATTCGGGGTGAACTGCAGCTCGATGCGGATGCCGCGCTTCTCGAACACGCCCTTGGCGATGCCCAGGTAAAGCGGAGAATAGCTCGCGGTGGGAAAGGCGTTGACGCGCACCGTCGCGAGCTCCTGAGGCGCGGCGGGCGCCGCCGCCCCGAGCGCAAGCGAGCACGCGAGCAGCGGCCTCGCGATTGCATTCAGCTTTCTCGACATGTCTTCTCCTCGATACCGGACTGCTCGCCCGGACTACTTGTGCCAGGAATCCCTGAGCGTCGCCGTGCGATTGAATTTCGGCGCGCCGCGCCCGGAGTCGACGCTGTCGGCGATGAAATAACCGTGACGCTCGAACTGAAATTGCTCCTCGGGCTTTGCCTCTTCCAGCGCCGGCTCGAGCTGCGCGCTGATGACCTTCTTCGAATCCGGGTTCAGCTCCTTCAGAAAATCGGCGTCCCCCGCCCCCGGATGCGGCACTCTGAATAAGCGGTCGTAAAGCCGCACTTCCGCCGGACGCGAATGCTTCGCGCTCAGCCAATGGATGTTGCCTTTCACCTTGACCGTCTCCGCGCCCGGCGTGCCCGACTTCGTGCCCGGGTCGTATTTGCAGTGCACGGCGGTGACTCTCCCGCCTGCGTCCTTGTCGCAGCCGGCGCACTCGACGACGTAGCCGTAGCGCAGGCGCACCTTGTTGCCGGGAAAGAGACGGAAGTAGCCTTTGGAAGGCGCTTCCATGAAGTCTTCGCGCTCGATCCACAGCTCGCGCGAGAACGGGAGCTTGCGCTTGGCCCATTCGGGCTTCTGCGGATGGTTGGGCGCCTCGCACTCCTCTTCTTTCCCTTCCGGGTAGTTGTCGATGACGAGTTTCACCGGATCGAGCACGGCGATGCGGCGCGGCGCGACATCGTTCAAGTGCTCGCGCATGCAGTCCTCGAGAATCGAGAACTCGATCCAGGAGTCGGCCTTCGACACGCCGATGCGCTCGGCGAACAGGCGAAAGCCCTCCGGCGTGAAGCCGCGCCGGCGCGCGCCCACGAGCGTGGGCATGCGCGGATCGTCCCAGCCGTCCACGTGTTTCTCCTCGACGAGCTGTATGAGTTTCCTCTTCGAGAGCACGACGTAGGTTAAATTCAGTCGCGCGAACTCGATCTGCTGCGGCAGCGGCCGCTGCAGGAGGCCCGGCCTCCTCACGGCGTCGTAGCCGGTCCAGTCCTCCGCGAGCCGTTCGTTGAACCACTCGTAGAGCGGTCGGTGGTCCTCGAACTCGAGCGTGCAGATCGAGTGCGTGATGTTCTCGAGCGCGTCCGACACGCCGTGAGCCCAGTCGTAGGTGGGGTAGATGCACCAGTTCTCGCCGGTGCGGTGGTGCGCGGCGTGGCGAATGCGGTACATCGCCGGGTCGCGCAGGTTGATGTTGGGCGAGGCCATGCCGATCTTCGCGCGCAGCACGTGCTCGCCGTCGGCGAACTTGCCCTGGCGCATCTCGCGAAAAAGCTTGTGGTTCTCCTCGACCGAGCGCTCTCGATACGGGCTGTTCTTGCCCGCTTCGTGGAGCGTGCCGCGAAGCATCCGCATCTGCTCGGCGTTCAGGCTGTCCACGTAGGCGTACCCGCGCCGGATGAGCTCTTCGGCGAACTGATAGAGGTACTCGAAGTAATCCGAGGCGTAGTACTCGTTCTTGTTCCCACCCGGGTCGTCCCAGGAAAAGCCCAGCCACTTCACCGCGTCGCGGATGGAATCGACGTACTCCGTTTCCTCCTTCGCCGGATTGGTGTCGTCGAAGCGCAGGTGGCAGACCCCGCCGTAGTCGCGCGCGAGGCCGAAGTTGAGGAGAATCGACTTGGCGTGGCCGTAGTGCAGGTAGCCGTTCGGCTCGGGAGGGAAGCGCGTGCGGATCTTCGCCGGATCGGGCGGCGCGTTATCGAGCGACAGCACCGAGCCGGGCTTGCCCTTCCAGCGGCGCTTCGCGTACTTGCCCGCCATGAGGTCGGCCTCGACGATCTGCCGGATGAAGTTCGAGAGCGAGGCTTCCTGATGCTTCTTGGCGGGGGAGGACATTGCGCTGCGCTCTTGCGTTGGGGCTTCGCGATTCTACCCCAGCCTCCGCTCCCATTCCCTTCGCGCAGGGCGCCGCGCCCTAGGCCTTTCGCGCCGCCGCCAGAGCCAGGCAGATCGCCGCGGCCGCCGAGAACGCGGCGGGCGCAATGAAGAAATACTTCCCGCACAGAATCGCGAACCCCAGGTAGCCCAGGGTCAGCGAAGCCGCGAGCGGCCGGACCCGCGCGGGGTCGGTTTTAGCGAGCGCGCCCAGTTGCCACAGGAGCACGGCGAGCAGGAGCAGGGTCACGCTGAACAGCAAGCTGAACCCGCGGTAGAACTCCCAGTGTGTCCTGCGCGATCCCATGATTTCGAACCGGAATGCCTGCATCGCCATGAATACCGCGGCCTCGTCCGCGTTGCGGGACGTGGGGCTCAGGGCTCCGTAGGTGTGCCCCGCGCAGAAGATCAGGGTCAGCATCGAGGCGATTCGGAACAGGATCGGAGTCTTCATTTCGACCTCGCAGCGGATTACGCGGTTACCCGGTCGGATAAGCCGTGCAGCAAATCGTTCGCTGGAGTGTACCCTGCGGGGGGCGGGGGGCGCTGCGGGAGGAATTCCAGGGCGCTGACGCGTCACCCTCTCGAGGAAGCGGTGAAATAAGTCACGGCTGACTCTTGCTCGAAACACTTGATCTTGCTCGAAACACTTGAAACAGCCGGACCCGGATATTCGCAGTGCGAATGTGTTAGGATCGGCGAAAACAGGAGAGCGGGAGCCTAGCGCTCTCGATGGCAGGGCAATTGCTGGCGACACCACCGCGTTTAGGGACGCACGTATTAGGGGGGATCTACCGCAGTGAGGCCATTCGGCGTATTGGACGATCCACGCCGCCGCATCCTGATCCAGGCGCTTTCGGCCGGCCTTTTCTCCCTCGCGGGAGGCGCAGCCGCGCAGAGCATTTTCGGCACTGCGCCGAAGAAGCTTCCTGCCGGTCAATCGATCTATCGTGTCTCGGGGCGCGTGCTGGTCAACAACCAGCAGGCGACGCTCGCGACGCCGATCAAACGAGGCGATACCGTGGAGACGGCGCCCAACGGAGAGGTGGTCTTCGTCGTCGCCGAGGACGCGTTCATCCTGCGCGGCGCAAGCCGCGTCACGGTCGAGGCTCCGCCCGCCGCTTCGGGCCTGACGAGCCTGCTGCGGCTCGCGACGGGCAAATTGCTCTCGGTGTTCGGCAAGGGAAGGCCGACGCGCATCGTCACCGCCACCTCCACCATCGGCATTCGCGGCACCGGCGTCTATGCGGAAACCGATCCGGAGCAGACTTACTTCTGCACTTGCTACGGAGTCGCCGACGTCGCGGCCAACAACGACGCCGCGAGCAGGGAAACGGTGGTGGCCACGCACCACGACCGGCCGCTGTACATTCTCGCCAAGGGCAAGACAGGCGCAAGCATCCGCCGCGCGCCCTTCATCAACCACACCGACCAGGAGCTGATGCTGATCGAGTCCCTGGTCGGCCGCACGCCCCCGTTCGTGTTCCCGATGGACACCTACAATGCGCCGCGGCGAGACTATCCCTAGCGGGTCAAGGGCTCGCTCGGGGACGAGATCTTTCGGGCCGGCAAGCTGTGACACCGGCGGCATTGCGCGCACGCTTGGTGCCTTCGCCGCCTTGCTCGCCCTGACGGCTGGAGGGCTCGGAACGGCCAGTGCCGCCGAGCTCTTCGAGTTTCGCGGCTTCAGCGCCGACGCGAGCTACACTTCGGACAGCAACGTGACCCGCGCTCCCGCAGGAGACGCCCTGGCCGACCACATACTCGCCGCGCGCGCCAGCGCGAGCGCCGTCGCTACGGTCTCGACGCGCACTCGCGTCGTGATCCAGGGATTCGCCGGTACCCAGAAGTTCGGCAAGTACACCGGCCTGTCGAACAATTTCATCGGCGCACAGGCGGACTTCCAGTATCGCGCCTCGGGCGATTTCGGCGCTGCCACGTACGGAGCGTTCCTGCGCACCCAGGGGGAATACTACGAGTCGTACCTGCGCGACGGCTATCGCAGCGCGTTCGGCGTGAACGTGCTCAAGCCCGTCACCGACCGGATCGTGCTGTCAGGCGCGCTCGTCGGCAACAAGAGCGACGGCAGAAGCACCGTCTTCGACACGCGCAATACTTCGTTGCGCGGGAACGCCGACTGGTCGTTCAGCCGCTGGGACACTTTCTATTTGGGGGCCGACTACCGCACGGGCGATTCGGTCTCGACCGTATGCCGCAACTGCGACCCGGCACGGACGCT
>DATDGA010000278.1:0-1637 GCA_036522335.1 Burkholderiales bacterium | reverse complement strand
GTTCAGGTCGAAGAGGGCATGGATCGGCCAGCCGTAGCCGTCGATCACGCCGCGCTCGAGCGCGGTGTAGACCTCGCCAGGGGCGGTGGTCATCACCTGCGCGTTCATCGACTGGAAGAATTCGCGGTACACGGGCGTGATGCGGATCTTCATGCCGGTCAGGTCGGGCTTGTCGATCTTCTTGTTGATGTAGAGATGGAAGGGCGTGAACTCGACGGTCTTGGCGAGATAGCGCATGTTGCCCTTCTCGCCCCAGATCTTGTTGATCAGCTCGTAGCCGCCGTTCTTGCGCTGCTCCGCCGCGCTCGTCTCCGAGAGCTTGAGGATGTCCGATTCGGGCATCACGTTGGTGTAGAAGGCCCCGGTGCTGAAGCCGAGGTCGACCACCCCGGTCTGCACCGACTTGCCGACCTCGAAGGTCGGGATCGCCTTCGGCCCGCCGATGAAATTGATCTGCAGGATGCCCTTGCCGTCCTTGTTGAAGTCGGCGACCCAGTCGAGCGTGCGCTTCACGTAGAACTGGTTCTCGGGAAAAGCGCTGACCAGGCGCAGCGTGACTTCCTGCGCAAAAACGCCGGCCGAAGCAGCGGCGAGCGCCGCGGCGAGCCCGAGCCGGGAAGTGATACGGATCATCGTGGTCTCCTCTCTGGGGTTTGATTTTCTGGTTGCCGAGCGAGGTTAGGCGCGGGACCTACATTTGTCAAATTGATACAGCATATGCTATAGATTCATATGATGAATGTCAGCGAGCTCGACCTCAACCTGCTGCGCGCCTTCGACGCGGTGCTGCGCGAGGGCAGCGTCACCGCCGCCGGCGGACGGCTGGGGCTGTCCCAGCCGGCGATGTCGAACGCGATCTCGCGCCTGCGGCGTCTGCTCGAGGACCCGCTGTTCGTGCGCACTCCGCGCGGCGTGCGGCCGACGCCCTTTGCCCAGCGGCTCGCCGCGCCGGTCCGGCAGGCGCTCGAGCTCATACACTCCGCGCTTTCGCAGCAGTCGGGATTCGACCCCGGGACCTCGGAGAGGGTCTTCCGGCTTCAGCTCACCGACGTCGGCGAGCTCGTCTTCCTGCCGTCGCTGCTCGAACGGCTCAAGCGCGAGGCACCGAGGGTGAGGATCGAGGTCGAGCAGCGCAGGCAGGGGGACGTGGGCGACGCGCTTGCGGCGGGCGAAATCGATCTGGCTCTGGGGTTTCTGCCCGAGCTCTCGGCGGGCGTCATGCAGAAACGGCTGTTCCGGGATCAGTACGTGTGCCTGATGCGGGCGGAACATCCGGCGATAGGCGCGCGGCTCACGCTCGCGCGGTTCCTCGCGGCCGCGCACGTTCTCGTTTCCGCCGAAGGCTCGCCGCATCAGATCGTGGAGCAAACCCTGCGTGCGAAGGGGCTCCGGAGGCAGATCGCGCTGCGCGTGCCGCACTTCATGGTGATCCCGATGATCCTGGCGCGCACCGACTACATGGCCATCGTCCCCAAGGGTTTCGTGCATGCGATGGCGCCTCTCGGCCGCTACCGGTCGCTGAAACTCCCCGTCGATATTCCCGAGCTCGACGTCAAGCTGCACTGGCACGAGCGCTTCAACCGGGATCCGGGAATCTCCTGGCTTCGCGGTGTGCTGATCGACCTTTACTCCGAATA
>DATDGA010000277.1:0-2582 GCA_036522335.1 Burkholderiales bacterium | reverse complement strand
ACTACAAGAACGTCAAGGACCGCATCTACGCCCTGGCCGACGCCTTCAACGAGGAATTGCACGAGCTGGCCGACGCCGGCTGCGAGGTGATCCAGTTCGAGGAGCCGCAGATCCACCTTCTCGCCGTGCGCAACATCGTCGACGCGGTGATCAACCCGCAGTTCAGCGTCGAGGTGTTCAACCGCACTGTGAAGGGCCTGCGCGCGAAAACCGAGGTGTGGTGCCACAGCTGCTGGGGCAATCCCTCGCAGCAGCGCATGTTCGCGTCGGTGCAGAGCTACAAGCCGGCGTTGCCTTTGTTCAACGAAGTCGACGCCGATGTCATCACCTTCGAATCCTGCAGCGCCGGCGGCATGGATCTCGAGGCCTTCGGCAAGACCATCGCCGGAAAGAAAATCGCGATCGGCGTGATCGATCACCATACGCTGCAGATCGAGCGTCCCGAGGAGATCGCCGATCACATCCGCCGCGCGCTCAAGCACATTCCGGTCGAGCGCCTGGTCATCAGCTCGGACTGCGGCATGGGCCGCGAAGGCATGAGCCGGCGGCACGCCTTCTACAAGATCGTGGCGCTGGTCCAGGGCACGAACATCGTGCGGCGCGAGCTCGGCCTGCCGGAAGCGCGCTGCCTGGCCGCCGACGAACGCTATTCGCTGGTGGTGCCGACGAAGTGAGCGAATGAAAAAAGACCTCGAGGACCGCCTCCTCATCCGCGAGCTGGTCGAGAACTGGGCGATCTGGCGCGACTCGATGAAGTGGGACCGCTTCCGGACCGTCTGGCACGCGGAGGGGCAGATGTGGGCGACCTGGTTCCAGGGCCCCTACGAGGAGTTCATCCGGGTCAACATGGAGGGCTACGCCCGCGGCGTGCGCATCGTGCACCTGCTGGGTGGCTCCTCGATCGACGTCCAGGGCAAGCGCGCCATCGCGCAGACCAAGATGACGATCTCGCAGCGCGCGCCGGTCGAGGGGGTGCTCTGCGATGTGGCGTGCATCGGCCGCTTCTACGACTTCCTCGAGAAGCGCAAGGGCCGCTGGGGCCTGGTGCTGCGCCGGCTGTTCTACGAGAAGGACAGGCTCGATCCGTTGGAGCCGGGGGCGACCCTCAAGCTCGACCCGGCGCTGCTCGCACGCTTTCCCGTCGGATACCGCCACCTCGCCTACCTCCAGACCAAAGTGGGCTACAAGGTGAAAGACGACATGCCCGGCCTCGACGGGCCGGAGGCCGAGGAGCTCTACGCCTGGGGCGCGGCGTGGCTGAAGGGCAAGCCGCTTGCGCTGAAGAAACCGTTGGCATGAGGAGAGGGGAGAAGCATGTCGATCGCCGACAAGTTCAACCTGCTGAACGAGTTCAATATCCTGCGCATCGTCTGCGGCGCGTTCTTCATCCCGCATATCTACGCCAAGTACTTCGTGCCCGAGGCCCTCGGCTTCTTCGTCGCGGCCAAGTTCAAGCCGCCGAAGTTCTGGCTGTTAACCGCGTGCGTCGTCGAGGTCGTGCTGACGATCGGGCTGATCTTCGGCATCTACACGACCATCGTCGCCTGGGTGGCGGCCTTCCACCTCGCGGTCGCCGGGGCCGCGGTCTACCGCGTCACCGGCAAGTGGCTCTGGAACATCGGCGGATTCGAGTACTGCCTGTTCTGGGCGATCTGCTGCGTCGCGGTCGCGATGCACGGATGAGCCGAATTACGGAGCAGGGATGATCAACGCGGCCATCGTCGGGCTCGGGTGGTGGGGCAAGACCCTGGTCGAATCGGCGGAGGGGAGCGACGCGATTCGCTTCGTCGCCGGAGCGACGCGGACGGTCTCTGCCGACCTCAAGGCGTTCGCCGACGCGCACAAGCTGCGGCTGGCGGGGAATTTTGACGCGCTCCTCGCCGATCGCAGCGTCGATGCGGTGGTGCTGGCCACACCGCATTCTCTTCACGCGCAGCAGGTGATCGCCGCCGCGGGCGCGCGCAAACATGTCTTCTGCGAGAAGCCCTTCACGCTCACCAAGAAGGACGCCGAGGCGGCGGTCGCGGCAGCCCGCAAGGCGGGCGTCACCCTGGGCCTGGGCTACAATCGCCGCTTCCATCCGGAAATGACCGGGCTGCGCGAGCGCATCCGTTCTGGCGGTCTGGGCACCGTGATGCACGTGGAAGCCACGATGACTTTCCCCAACGCCCTGCTTCTCAAGTCGACGCAATGGCGCGCCAGCCGGAGCGAGACGCCTTGCGGGGGCCTCACGCCGATGGGCGTGCACGCCGTCGACGGCATGATCGATCTTTGCGGCCGGATCGACACCGTCTATTGCCAGAGCTTCCGCCGCGCGGTGGAGATCGACGCCGACGACACCACCTCGATCCTGTTCCGCATGAAGGACGGGATGTCGGGCTATCTGGGAACGCTGACGGCGACCGGGCCGGGATTCAGCTTCCAGATGTTCGGCTCGAAGGGCTGGATTCGGCTCGAAGGTATGACGCATGTCGCCGGCGCCTCGTCGGAGGAGCGGCGCACGCGCCGGTTTGGCACGTGCAAGTTCCAGCCAGCCAAGGGTGAGGCGGAGGTCTGGCAGGCCGCGACCCACGATGTCGGGC
>DATDGA010000276.1:0-1542 GCA_036522335.1 Burkholderiales bacterium | reverse complement strand
GGCGGATTCTCGAAAGCCGGTCTGGCGACGGACCCTGGCACCTCCTGCTCGCGGGTGATGGCGCACAAGCCGAGGCCTACCGAGACCGAGGATCGCGAGAGCTCAAGCGCGTGCGATTCCTCGGCAAGGTGGGCGACATCCGGCCGCTATTGCGCGCGGCGGATCTGCTGGTGCACGCATCCCTGACCGAAGGCATGAGCAACATCGTGCTGGAAGCCATGGCCTCCGGTCTTCCGGTGGTGGGATCCATGATCCCCGGGATCAAGGAGCTTGTCGAGGATGGGCGCACCGGGGTGATGGTCGCTCCTCGGGACTCCCAGGCTCTGGCCGAAGCGTTAATCTCTCTTTTCACTACGCCCGAGCGCATGATCGACTTGGGAACGCGGGCGCGAGTCGTTGTGGAGCAACGGTTCGGTCTCACCAGGATGCTCGATGCCTATGAGGAACTGTATGATTGTCTTACGCACGCCTGACGATGCGCGCTAGAGCACTCGCCCGCGGTCTGCTGAGTCGCGTGCCGGGTTTCGAGCCGCTCTTTGCCAAATGGCGCGGGGGTGGAGGCACGAGCTCACCGCGATACTGCTATTCCGTTTGGCTCAGACATCTCGTGATGGCTCAGCGGCATGGTCTCCCCACCGCTCCGAAGACCGTCGCCGAGCTCGGTCCCGGTGACTCGGTGGGCGTGGGGCTGGCGGCATTGCTGACGGGGAGTGAGCAGTACGTGGCGCTCGACGTCGTCGGCTACGCGAACGTCCGGCGAAATCTGGAGATCATGGCGGGACTGGTCGATCTCCTCAGGCAGCGCACTCCTATCCCGCACGAGCGAGAGCTGGTGGAAGTTCAGCCGAGCCTCGATTCCTACGATTTTCCCGCGGACATCTTGACCGATCAGCGCTTGGCGTCGGCGCTGGCTCCGGCGCGGCTCGAATCGGTACGGCAGGCGGCATTCGACATCGGGTCTGCTCGCGTAGCAGACGGGCCGGCGCTCTCGTACACCACATCGTGGAACGATGCGGACGAGATCCGTGTGGGCTCGATCGATACGATCTTCTCCCAGGCGGTACTGGAGCACGTCGAAGACCTGCCTGGGACCTATCGGGCCATGCACGCCTGGTTGAAGCCAGGGGGCTACATGTCTCACCAGGTCGACTTTCGCTCCCACGGCTGGACGAAGCGGTGGAATGGGCATTGGGCGCTCTCGGACCTCCAGTGGAAGCTGACGCGCGGCAAACGGGCGTACTTTCTCAACGGCGAGCCGTGCTCGCGGCATCTCGAGCTGCTCAAAGAGCTGGGGTTCTCTATCGTCTGTGTGGACCGGGTGGTGGATACCACGGGCATCGACCGAGCGGCCGTGGCGGCACGATACCGACAGGTCCCGGACGAGGACTTGAAAACGGCCGGGGTGTTCCTCCAGGCCAGAAAGAGCGCGGCGTGAATACCCGGTGCGACCGGTTACGACCGAATCCATGATCGTAATCATCGGCGCACTTGTTCTCCTTGTTGCGGTTCTGGCCTGGCTCTGGCGGGGCAACCGCGATCCAC
>DATDGA010000275.1:0-8805 GCA_036522335.1 Burkholderiales bacterium | reverse complement strand
CCGATCCGGCGAAGCTCGGGCACAAGGTGCTCGCCGTCAACCTTTCGGATCTCGCCGCAATGGGCGCGGATCCGCGCTGGGCGACGCTCGCGATCGCGCTGCCCGAAGCCGACGAGAAGTGGATCGCCGCTTTCGCCGAAGGTTTCTTCCGGCTCGCCGATCGCTGGAGCATGGAGCTCGTCGGCGGCGACACGACCCGGGGCCCGCTCGCGATCTCCGTCACCTTGTTGGGCGAGGTCCCGGAGGAGTTCGTCCTGCGGCGTGACGCCGCGCTCGCGGGCGACGACATCTGGCTCTCGGGTGCAACGGGCGAAGCGGCGCTGGCGCTCGCACATCTGGAGGGGCGCGTGAAGCTGGACGCCGCCGCGCTCGAGGCCTGCCTTGCGCGCCTCCACACACCGGAGCCGCGCGTGGAGCTCGGAGGCAGGCTGCGGGGCCTCGCGCGCAGCGCGATCGACGTCTCCGACGGCCTGCTCGCCGATCTCGGGCATATCCTGGAAGCGTCCGGCATCGGCGCCGAACTCGCCTGGGACAGCCTCCCGCGCGCGGCGGCGA
The DNA here is from genome assembly GCA_036522335.1 of Burkholderiales bacterium. Classification (GTDB taxonomy): domain Bacteria; phylum Pseudomonadota; class Gammaproteobacteria; order Burkholderiales; family SG8-39; genus VBDM01. Next base: position 8,250 of record DATDGA010000275.1, on the reverse strand, counting down.
TCGCTGCTTGCGCGGACCGGGCGCTCGCCGCCGATTGCCTGCTCGCGGGAGGCGACGACTACGAGCTCGTCTTCACCGCCCATCCTTTCAGGCGTCCGGAGATCGTGTCGATTGGAAAGGATCTCGAAATTCCGCTCACGCGCATCGGCTCCGCAGTGGCGGGCGATCCGGTGGCGACGCTGCGCGACGCACGGGGCGAGATCATTTCCAGTCCGCGCCAGGGTTTCGACCACTTCGGATGATCCTGCGGCCGTCCCGAGCATTCGCCTTCGCCCACCCGGCCCATTTCATTGCTCTTGGGTTCGGCACAGGGCTCGCGCCCGTGGCTCCGGGCACCGGCGGCACCCTCCTCGCGTTCCCGCTGTTCGTCCTGCTCGATACCTTTCTCCCGCCGCTGTTCCTTTTCGGGGCCATCGTCGTTTTCTTCGGGATCGGCATCTGGGCGTGCGGGCGCACCGGTCGCGATCTGGGCATCGCCGATCACGGCGCCATGAACTGGGACGAGGTGGTCGCGATGCTGCTCGTGCTGTTTTTCGCGCCACCGGATTTGGAGTGGTGGGTGTTCGCGTTTCTGGCGTTCCGCTTTTTCGACGTGGTCAAGCCTCCACCGATCCGCCACATCGACCGCACGGTGAAGGGCGGCCTGGGCGTGATGTTCGACGATATCGTCGCGGCGTTCTACACTTTGCTCGTCATCGCGCTGGTCAAGCGGGTTCTCGGCTGATGGCGCGCGATACGCTCAAGGCGCTGGCGAGGCGCGTCGGGGCCCAGCTGAAGAAGCGGCGCCTGAAGCTCGCGACCGCCGAGTCCTGCACCGGCGGCTGGATCTCCCAGGCGGCAACCTCCGTATCGGGAAGCTCGGCCTGGTTCGACCGCGGCTTCGTGACCTATTCCGACGAAGCGAAACAAGAGCTGCTCGGCGTGCGCGCGCGGACTCTTTCGCGCCACGGTGCGGTGAGCCGCGAGACCGCCAAGGAAATGGCGGCGGGGGCTCTCGCGCGCAGCCGCGCGCAGGTTTCGGTCGCCGTGACCGGCATCGCCGGACCGGGTGGCGGCACCCAGGCGAAACCCGTCGGCACGGTGTGCTTCGCCTGGGCTCGAAGACGGGGCGCCATGGAGAGCGTCACCCGGCGGTTCCTGGGCGGCCGGGAAAGGGTGCGGCGGCAGTCGGTGGCGTTCGCGCTGCAAGGCCTGCTCGAACGACTGGAGGAGACGGAATGAAATCGTTTTTCCGCTGCGTGCCAGTCCTAGCGGCGCTCGGCACCGCCTTACCCGCTCTCGCGCAGGACTTCGACGGCACGAAAGACAATGTCGCCGGGCCCTACGTCCCCACACCCTGGGTGATCGTCGAGGAGATGCTGAAACTCGCCGATATCCGCGGCGACGACGTGGTCTACGACCTGGGCTCGGGAGACGGGCGGCTGGTGATCGCGGCGGCCAAGCGCTTCGGCGCGCGCGGGGTCGGCGTCGAGTTGCAGACGGAGCTGGTCGAAATGGCGAGAATCGGCGCGAAGCACGAAGGCGTCGCGGATCGCGTCAAGTTCGTGCAGGGCGATCTTTTCGAGACCGACATCAAAGAGGCGAGCGTGGTGATGCTCTACTTGCTTCCGCGCTTTGTCACGCGGCTGGTGCCGCGATTCCGCGCCGAACTGCGACCCGGCACGCGCATCGTGTCGCACGACTATCCGCTCGCACCCTGGCCACCGGACAGGGAGGTTTCGATGGACGTTCCGGAAAAGGAGATGATCAGCGGCACCTCCTGGACGAGGCTCTATTACTACGTCGTCCCGGCCCGGGTGAACGGTGTGTGGGAACTCACTTTGCCCAAAGAGTCTGCGCGCAAGACACTCGTGCTGCAGATCGCCCAGGAGCCCCACGCTGTCGGCGGATTCCTGCGCGAGGGCCGCGCCGAGACGTATCTCCGGGACCTGACGGTGCGGGGCGAGCAGATCCGCTTCGGGTTGCTCTACAAGGGCCGGCTGATGGCGTTCGACGGAACGCTGGCCGGGGACACGATGGCGGGCGAGGTGCGAGTTCGCGACCGGCCCACACCCTGGACTGCCCGACGCCAGCTGCCGCGTTAAAGAACACCCTCCGCGCTTGGGTTCTGTGTGACTTGCCCCTATATTGTGGGGTATGAGTTTCTTCCGGGATCCCAATGTACGACCACCTGCGGTCGCGAGTCTCTTCTATTCCGGGGATGCCCGCGCGCTCGCAAGCGAAGTCACCGCTTATCTCGATCAGACTGAGGAGGCGCCTCTCGCGCCGGGATTTCCGAAGGCGGTGATCGTGCCGCACGCCGGTTACGTCTATTCCGGGCCGGTCGCGGCGAGCGCCTACGATCTCCTGCGCCCGGCGCGTGGCATCGTCAAGCGCGTGGTGATTCTCGGTCCGTGCCACCGCGTCCCGGTGCGCGGGCTCGCGCTGCCCGCGGCCAAGGCCTTCGATACGCCGCTCGGCCGGATCCCGCTCGACGAGAAGGCGCTGGCCTCGATCCGGGGACTGCCTCAGGTCGTGGAATCGGCCGCAACCCACGCCGAGGAGCACGCACTCGAAGTGCAGCTGCCGTTCCTGCAACAGGTCCTGGGCGAATTCTCGCTCGTGCCGCTGGTGGTAGGTGACGTGTCTCCGGAGAAAGTCGCCGAGGTTCTGGAGCGCCTCTGGGGTGGCGCCGAGACCTTGATCGTAATCAGCTCGGATCTCTCGCACTATCATTCCTACGAAGTCGCGCGCGAGATCGACGACGCCACCGTGCGCACGATTCTCGGCTTGAACGACGGAATTTCGCACGAGCAGGCCTGCGGCGCGACCCCGGTCGCGGGGGCGTTGATTGCGGCCAGGCGAAAGGGGCTCGCGCCGAAACTTCTCGACTGCCGCAACTCCGGGGACACTGCCGGCGGCAAGGACCGGGTGGTCGGCTACGCCTCCTTCGCGCTCACATCGGAAAGCCTGCGCTACGAAGCGGAGCACGGGAGGGCGCTCGTGCAGATCGCGCGAGCTTCGGTTTCCGAGGCGCTCGGGGCGCGAGCGCAGATTCCGTTTGCCGACGAGCCTTGGCTCAGGGAATGGCGCGCGACTTTCGTCACGCTCATGCTGAATGGAGAGCTGCGCGGCTGCGTCGGCGCGCTCGAAGCGCAGCGGTCGCTCGCCTCCGACGTCGCCGCCAACGCTCGCGCCGCGGCGTTCGAGGACTCGCGCTTCAAGCCGCTTACGCAAGAGGAATTTGCGCGCACCGAGTTCGAAGTATCCCTGCTGTCTGCACCGAAGCGCTTGCTGTTCGAGGACCACGCCGACCTGATCGCCCAGCTCCGCCCCGGGGTGGACGGCGTCATCATCGAACAGGGCGAGGACGGCAGGCGCGCGACCTTTCTGCCGCAGGTCTGGGAAGGACTCCCGGACCCCGAGCGGTTCATCGCGCACCTCAAGCAGAAAGCCGGCATCGCGCAAGGCACGAGCAGCGAGCGCTGCCGCGTGAAGCGCTACAGCGTTCTCAAGTGGCGCGAGTCGGAGTTCCGGCAGTGAGCGCGATACTCGACAAGCCCTACGCCGGCCGCTGGTGGCACAGGCTGGACGACGGCAGGCTGCAGTGCGATCTGTGTCCGCGCGACTGCCGCCTGCACGAAGGGCAGCGCGGCGCTTGTTTCGTGCGCATGCGCCCCGAAGGCGAAATGAGCGACCGGATCGTGCTCACGACCTACGGACGCTCTTCCGGATTCTGCATCGACCCGGTGGAAAAAAAGCCGCTCAACCATTTCTACCCGGGCTCGAGCGTCCTGTCCTTCGGCACCGCGGGCTGCAATCTCGCCTGCAAGTTCTGCCAGAACTGGGACATCTCCAAGTCGCGCGACGTGGACACGCTGGCCGATGCGGCGAGCCCTGAGCGGCTCGCCCGGGCCGCGCTCGAGTACGGGTGCCGCAGCGTCGCGTTTACGTACAACGACCCCGTGATATTCGCCGAGTATGCGATGGACGTGGCGGACGCCTGCCGCGACGTCGGCGTAAAGGCGGTCGCCGTCACCGCGGGCTACATGCGCGCCGCGCCGCGGCGCGAGTTCTACGCCAAGATGGACGCGGCGAACGTCGATCTCAAGGCGTTTACCGAAGAGTTCTATTTCATGCTCACCGGCGCGCACTTGAAGCCGGTGCTCGAGACGCTGGTCTATCTGAAACACGAGACCGACGTCTGGTTGGAGATCACTACGCTCCTCATTCCAGGCAGGAATGACAGCGATGAAGAGATCGACGCCGAATGCCGATGGATCGCGAAGGAACTCGGGCCTGACGTGCCGCTGCACTTCTCGGCCTTCCACCCCGACTACAAGATGACCGATATTCCCGCTACACCGGCCGCGACGCTGACGCGCGCTCGCAAGATCGCGCTCGCGCACGGTCTGCGCTATGTGTATACAGGCAACGTGCACGATCCCGAGGGCGGCTCGACCTATTGTCCGCAGTGCGGCGACACGGTGATCGCGCGCGACTGGTACAGCATCCTAGACTACCGATTGACTCCCGAGGGGGCCTGCCGCAAGTGCGGCGGTGCAATCGCCGGGCGATTCGAGTCGTTCAAGAAAGCCTTCGGGCCGAAGCGGATCCCGGTGAGGCTTGCACATGCCTGAACTTGGTTCCGGCGACGGGGCCGGTCAGGCGCAGCAGTTCCCCGAAAACCCGGTCCGGACCGATTTGCTCCAGGCAGGGATTGTCCCCCGAGCTATAACGGCAGGTCTTTGCCTGGCACGGCGAGCAGGGAAGATCGGACCGCAGGTGCACTTGCGAGGGGCCCGATGCGCCGATGAGTCCGGAGTCGGTCGATCCATAGAGGGTGACCGAAGGTACGTCGAGGGCCGCCGCCAGGTGGCTCAAGCCGGTGTCCATGCAGACGCAGGCCCTGGCCCTCTGGATCACGTAGCCGATTTCCGAAAGGCTGAGCCTGGGGAGGACCTGAACCCCGGCGCCGATCGCCAGGCGCTTCGCTCGGGCTTCCTCCTTGGCATTTCCCCAGGGAAGAAGCACGCGAAACCCCGCTTGAACCGACTTCCCGATGAGATCGATCCAATGCCTTTCGGGCCACAGTTTGGTTTTCCAGCTTGCGTTGTGGACGAACACGAGGTACTCGCCGGGAAGATCGAGCTTCGGCTTGATGAATCTGTCTCTTTGAATTCGGAAATCGGGCGGCGAGTCGGGAATCGGGTAGTCCAGGGCGGAGGCGAACAAACGCCTCAGACGGTCGATGGCGTGCGCGTTCTTGGACGCTGCGATTCGCTTTTGATAGGCAAGATGGGCGATCCATTCCCGCACCGAATGGCTGTCGAAGCCCGCTCTCGGCCCCTTGGCGAAGAGGGAAAGCAGGGCCGTCTTGAAATTGCCCTGCCCGTCGATGACCAGGTCGTAATCGCTCGTCCGGATCTGTTCGATCGTCCTGGAGATGGATCCGTGCGTCTCCGCGCTGGCCAATGCGCCGCGCCATTCGCGGTGATTGGTGGTGATGATGCTCTTCACCGCGGGGTGCCAGCCGGCGATCTCCTGGAAGTTCTCGTCGACGACCCAGTCGAACTCGAGCTCGGGACGGGCGTTTTGGGCGTCGCTCAGGGCGGGCAGCGCATGGATCAGGTCGCCCAGCGACGTCAGCTTAATGAGCAGGACTCTTTTCATCTGCCTTCGAGAACAGGCCTTTCAAGAAGGCGCTGAACCGGTGCCGCTTCAGGTCGTGCTCGCGGGCTTCTTCGGAGGTGACGTAGTTGAGCTGGATGGTGCGCCGCTCGCCGTCGAAGGGCTCGTGTCCGTGCCAGCAGTTCGGGGTGACCCTGAAAATCAGGCACCGTCCGGCGTCGGGCGATATCTCGGTGGCGTAGCGGGTCAGGTCGTGGTCGTTGTAGAGCAACCGCAAGCGCCCTTCGGGCGCGCTCCAGCCCGGATTCAGGTAGAGCAGGACGGTGACGAGCTTCGACTTCGAATCGGTGTGGATGCGGCCGTCTTTCTTCCCCGTCCGGCCGCGCACCGTGAGCATCGGAGGGCGGTCCTCCAGGTCCATGCCGAGGCGCTCGCCGATCAGGTCCCTCAGCTCGGCGCTGTGCATCTCCTGCATCAGCGTCGCGAAGCGGCCCGAATACGAGACCGCCTCCGGCGGAAAGCTTCCCCGTTTGGCGATGCGCGGAAAGCTCGCCACGACTTCCGGGAGAACCTCCGGGCGGATGATATTGTCGATGACGAGATACGGAAAAGGCTCGGCGACCAAAGCGGCGTCTCGAAGCGCGTCCGCGTTCAGTACCGTCCATGGCTTGGACATTGGCACGTTCCTCAGCTTTTCCAAAATCGCACAAGGCCGATTCTATTCCCCTTGGCCGGCTCTCACCAGCCCCATACCGCCTAAGTCTTTGATTTGACTTGGGGGCTTGCAATTTGTCCGATACTGTATAAAATCCCAGGTCAACCGCTTGTTCCGGCCGCGCGTTGAAGCGGCGAAACACCCCGCGATGGCTGACGTGTGGGGCGACGAGAGGGCAGGTTCCTCGTTTCGGTAGCGCCGCTTCAAGTGATGCGGCGCAGGCGTCCGCTGCAACGTTTATGATGAGGGATAATCCGATGGTCAACGAAGGGAAAGTCATGGAAGAAGCCAAGGCCAAGGCCCTGCAGGCCGCTCTGGCCCAGATCGAAAAACAGTTCGGCAAGGGATCCATCATGAAGATGGACTCCCAGGCCCTGCAGGACATCCAGGTGATCTCGACCGGCTCGCTCGGCCTGGACATAGCGCTCGGCGTGGGCGGCCTGCCGCGCGGCCGCGTGGTCGAGATCTACGGACCCGAGTCCTCGGGCAAGACGACGCTCACTCTTTCAGTGATCGCGCAGGCGCAGAAGATGGGCGGCACCGCGGCTTTCATCGACGCGGAGAACGCGCTCGATCCGCAATACGCGGCCAAGCTCGGCGTCAAGATCGACGAGTTGCTGATTTCCCAGCCCGACACCGGCGAGCAGGCGCTGGAGATCGCCGACATGCTGGTGCGCTCGGGCTCGGTCGACGTGATCGTGATCGATTCGGTTGCGGCGCTCACCCCGAAGGCCGAGATCGAGGGCGAAATGGGCGAGCCGCAGATGGGTTTGCAGGCGCGGCTCATGAGCCAGGCCTTGAGGAAGCTCACCGCCAACATCAAGCGCACCAATACGCTCGTGATCTTCATCAACCAGATCCGCATGAAGATCGGCGTCATGTTCGGCAATCCGGAGACCACCTCCGGCGGCAACGCGCTCAAGTTCTACGCGTCGGCGCGCCTCGACATCCGGCGCATCGGCTCGATCAAGAAGGGCGACGAGGTGATCGGCTCCGAGACCCGCGTGAAGGTGGTGAAGAACAAAGTCGCGCCGCCGTTTCGCGAGGCCCTGTTCGACATTCTCTACGGCGAAGGGGTGTCGCTCGAAGGCGAGATCCTCGAGCTGGGGGTCAACTGCGGCGTGGTCGACAAGTCCGGCGCGTGGTACCAGTACAAGAAGGACCGCATCGGCCAGGGCAAAGACAACGCACGCGAGTTCCTGAAGGAAAACCCCGAGCTCGCCGCCGAGATCGAAGCCAAAATTCGCGAGAAGCTCGGAGTCAAGAGCCCCGAGGCGTTGGCTCCAGTCACCGCCGAGGTGTGAAAAAGCAGCCGGCGCTGCGCGAGAGGGCCTTGCGGCTGCTCGCTCGGCGGGAGCACACCCGCGTCGAACTGGCGCGCAAACTTCTGCCGCACGCCAGGCCCGAGGACGATCTCGAGTCGCTGCTCGAAGACCTGTCGCGGCGCAAGCTCCTGTCCGACGAGCGCTATGCCGAAGCGCGTGCCCACGCGCTCTCGCGCAAGTTCGGTGCGGCGCGCATCGCACACGAATTGCGCGCTTGCGGCGTGGGCAAGGAGCTCGCCTCGGCCGCTTCAAGAAGCTCGCAGGAGACCGAGATCGAACGCGCGCGTGCGGTATGGCGTAAAAAATTCCGCGGTCCGGCCGATTCGCGCGAGGAGCGAGCGAAGCAGATGCGCTTCCTTCAATCGCGGGGATTTTCCTTCGACGCGATTCGTGCCGTCATCGCCAGCCCCGGCGAGGATTGAATTCGCCTAGAATCCCGGCTGGGGACGGCGACAAACATGGCGCAATCGGGGGAAGGCTGGATCGACGAGACGCGCTCGGCGTATCTCTACCGCGTCATCGCCGGGATCGAGGGCAGCTCGCCGCGCTCGACCTTGTTCCACGAGCTCGCGCGCGAAGCGGAGGGGCAAGCCGCGATAT
>DATDGA010000274.1:0-3946 GCA_036522335.1 Burkholderiales bacterium | reverse complement strand
TGGTGGTGGATGGGCGCGGCTTCAAGATGCCGGAGCAACCGAACGGGTTTTTCCTCGGCGGCTCCCTGTTCGACAAGGTCAAGCCCGACATGCGCATCTACAAGGAAGAGATATTCGGGCCGGTGCTCTCGGTCGTGCGCGCGAAGAATTTCGAGGAAGCGCTGGCGCTTCCGTCCGATCACGAGTACGGCAACGGCGTGGCGATCTTCACCCGGAACGGCGACGTCGCGCGCAACTTCACCCACAAGGTGAATTGCGGCATGGTCGGCATCAACGTGCCGATCCCGGTGCCGCTCGCCTTCCACAGCTTCGGCGGCTGGAAGCACTCGATCTTCGGCGACATGAACCAGCATGGGCCCGAGGGGGTGCGCTTCTACACACGCATCAAGACCGTCACCGCGCGCTGGCGCGAGGGCGTCAATCCCGGCGCCAATTTCGGCATGCCCTTGATGAAATAGGGCGGGTGAGCAGCGGTGGTCAATCTTCACGACATCCGCTATCTGCGGATCGGCACCTCCAACCTCGAATCGGCGATCGAGTTCGCGACGAAAATCGTCGGCCTGCAGCTCGCCCGCCGGGAAGGCAAGGCCGCCTACTTCCGCAGCGACAAGGCCTCGGTGCGCGGCGACACGCGCGATCACACGCTGGTCTATTTCGAGGGCGACCCTTCGGACCACGTGATCGGTTTCGATCTGAAGAATCGCGACGACTTCGACGAGGTCGGCGTGGAGATCGAGAAGGCCGGACACCCGGTGCGCCACGGCACGAAAGACGAATGCGAGCTGCGCCGCGTGCAGCAGTTCCTGGCATTCAAGGACCCGACCGGCAACAAGATCGAGATCGTGGTTCGTCCGTTCCACAGCGGCGAGCGCTATTTCCCGGCGCGCGATGCGGGCGTCACGCATTTCAGCCACATCGGGCTGCGCACCTCCAACGCTCCGCGCGACGAGGCGTTCTGGACGCGGCTGCTGAACGCGCGCGTGTCGGACTGGATCGGCGACGCGCCGCTCCTGCGCGTCAACACGATCCACCACACGCTCGCGCTGTTTCCGTCGCCGCATCCCGGAGTGCAGCACATCAACCACCAGGTCGAGGATTTCGACGATGTGATGCGCTCTTACTACTTCCTGCGCGAGAAGGGCGTGAAGATCGTGTTCGGCCCGGGGCGCCATCCGTCCTCTTCGGCGTGCTTCCTGTATTTCGAGGGGCCCGACAGGATGGTGTACGAATACTCGGTGGGCGTGAAGCACATCCTGCCGGAGGAAGAGGCGAGCTACAGGCCGCGGCAATTTCCCTTCGCACCCGAATCGTTCTGCATGTGGGGCTCGCGGCCGGACATCCCGGAGTTTCGTGAAGATACGAAGAACGGCAACATGAAGAAGGCTACGCTGAAGACCGTAGCGTGATGAAACGCGGCGCTGTCCGCGCTGCGGTGAAACCCTTAGGTCCGAGACCCGAACCCATGGAACAGCAGCAGATCGTCGTGCGAAAAATGGCGCGTGCGCTCGCCCGCAGCGGACTCGTCAACGCCTTCGGGCATTGCAGCGTGCGCCTGGATGAAAAGTCCTTTCTCGTGTGTGCGGCAAAGCCGATGGGAACCATCAAGCCGGGTGAGCCGGGAACGGCGGTTTCGATCGAAGGCGCGCTGCCCGAAGGCGTGCTCGGCGAAGTCCGGATGCACCAGCAGATCTACAAGCGTCGCGGCGACGTGAAGGCGATCTGCCGCTTCATTTCCGTCAACGTCGTCACGCTCGCGGCGCTGGGTCTCACGCCGAAGGCGCGTCACGGCCAGGGTGCACACTTCTATCCGCAGGTTCCTTTCTGGCCCGACCCCGCGTTGATCCGCAACGATCCGGCGGCGGTCGGCGTGGCAGAGACCATGGGGAAGGCACCGGCGGTGGTCGTCAGCGTCAACGGCGCGGTGACTGCCGGGGAGACCCCGGCGCAGGCGGTGGCGCTGGCGGTTTTCCTGGAGGACGCTGCGCGCATCGAACTCGCGGCCCTCAGCGCGGGACTGGCGGACAAGGCGCCACGGATGAGCGAGGCACAGGCACGCGATCGTGCCACCTGGCAGGGCCGCATCGCGGAGCGGATGTGGGATTATCTGACTGTCGGCGATCCGGAATGACAAGACGATCGGGGAGAAGAACATGAATGGCATTTCCAAGGCGATGGCCGGACTGATTGCGCTGCAGCTCGTCTCCTGTGCGAGTGCGCCGCCGGTACCGCCCAAGACCGTCAACCTCATCGTGTTTCCCGGGGGCTTCAACTGGCCGATCTGGGTAGCGCAGGAGAAGGGATTGTTCGCGAAGAACGGGATCGAAGTCAGGGTCACGCCCACGCCGAGCTCGGTGTTTCAGCTCACCAACCTGATCGACGGCAAGTTCGACATTGCGATGACGGCGATCGACAATCTGATCGCCTACCGCGAGGGGCAGGGCGAGGTGCCGAAGCCCGGTCCCGACCTCTTCGCTTTCATGGGCGGAGACAACGGATTCCTGCGGCTGGTGACGGTCCCGGAGGTCAAGACCTTCGGCGACCTGCGCGGCAAGGAGCTTTCGGTCGATGCCCTGACCACCGGGTATGCCTTCGTGCTGCTCGAAATCCTCGAGCGCAACGGCTTGCAGAAGGACCGCGACTATTCGACTCCGGCGGCCGGCGGCGTGCTGCAACGCTTCCAGGCGCTCATGGAGAAGAAGCACGCGGGTACATTGCTGCTCTCGCCGTTCGAAGTTCAGGCCGAGGCTCGCGGCTTCAACCGGCTCGCGAACGCAATCGACGTGCTCGGCCGCTACCAGGGACTGGTGGGTGGCGCCCGCAAAGCCTGGGCGGAGCAGAACCGCGATGCGGTCGTGGGCTACATCCGGGCATTCAGCGATGCGGTCGACTGGCTCTACGAGCCAGGCAACAAGGATGAGGCGATCGCGATCTTCCTCAAGAATCTTCCCAGCGCAAACGCACAAGCTGCCCAGACCGCGTACAAAGTGTTGCTCAGCCCGACCGACGGCTTCCAGAAGAAGGCGGCGATCGACATGGAAGGCGTGAAGACGGTGCTCGCGTTGCGTTCCAAGTACGGCAAGCCGCAGAAGACGCTCACCGATCCGCGCCAGTACTACGATCCGAGCTTCTACGACGCGGCGATGAGGCGCTGAGGGCGACGATACGAATTCAACTGACGGCGAGAAAACGTGAACACACAGGCGACATTCCAGGTACTCGGTATCTGCGGCAGTCTCAGGCAGAAGTCCTACAACATGGCGGCGCTCAGGGCGGCGGGCGAGCTGATGCCGCCCGGACTCAAGCTCCGGATCGCGAGCATCGCCGAGCTTCCGATGTACAACTTCGACGTGCAGGAAAAAGGCTTTCCAGCGTCCGTCGCGAAGTTGCGGGAGGAGGTCCTCGCGGCAGACGCGCTCTTGTTCACTTCGCCCGAATACAACTGGTCGCTTTCTGCCGCCCTCAAGAACGCGATCGACTGGATGTCGCGCTACCAGCCCTCGCCCTTCCAGAACAAGCCCGCTGCGGTCTTCAGCGCGACGGGCGGACCGGTCGGCGGAGCGAGAGTTCAGTACGATCTGCGCAGGATCCTTTCGGGGCTGGGCGCCCAGTGGCTCGCCAGGCCCGAGGTGTTCATCGGCATTGCGGCGGGCAAGTTCGGGCCGGACGGAAAACTCACCGACGAGACGACGCGCAAATTCCTGACCGACCAGATGATCGCGTTCGAGGACTGGATCGGGCGCATGAAGCGCGCCTTTGCTTGAGGAAAAACGACAGATGACCTATCGATTGCTGAGCTATCAATCCGGCCGCGAGCCGCGGGCGGGAATTCTCGTCGGCGAGCAAATCTACGACGCAGCCCGCCTCACGGGCCAGGCGGCGTGGTCTTCGGTTCTCGGCGCGCTGAGGGACTGGAGCAAGGCCCACCGCGCTTTTGCCGCCGCGGCAA
>DATDGA010000273.1:0-5935 GCA_036522335.1 Burkholderiales bacterium | reverse complement strand
ATGGCCGAGCCCGTTGCGAGCCTCACATCCACGGGATACGACTTGTTGCATGCTTTGTGTACGAGCTGGGCGAATGGCCGCGTTTTGTGTGCGGGCGCGGAGTCCCCGGGTGCGGAAATCTGCAACTTTCCCGCCACTGCGGGCAGGACCTCCGTCAGGCTGTGGGGCCGGATCGGCCTCACCATGGTCCATTCCGCGGCGAGCACCTGGTCGCGGCTCAGAGCAATGCGGGGAATGCCGCCGAAATCGAAATTCTCCCAGACCTGTCGCCCTTCCTCGGTGTCCATGTCCACCAGGACTGCGTCAGGCAGATCGCCCAGGCGGGTTGCGATACACCATTGCGGATCCAGATAAGATTTGAGCAGCGCGAGCAGCGAGCGTAGGTACCGTTCCTCGTCGGCGCCTACGCTGACGAGCGATAGAACCATCGGCCGCGGTTTTTCCTCAGAAGTCACTGGTCGTTGTCCTCTAACGTTATTGTTTTTCAGGCGCGGACCGGACTGCCGCGCTCGACGGGCAGTCCCGCGACGGCCCAGGCGTTGGTCCCGCCGTCCACGTGCACCACGCGGCTGAACCCGGCCGAGCTCAGCCTCGCTGCGGCCAGCTGGCTGCGCGTGCCGGTCTGGCAGATGCAATACACCGGATCGTTCGCTCCGATGCTAGCGAGCAGGGCGGCTGGATCGAGTCGATCCAGTGGAATGTTGAATGCGCCCGCGATTCGCAGGGCTTCGAATTCTGCGGGGGTGCGCACATCGAGGAGATGGATTCCGCGCGCGCGGAGCAGATCGGCGAGTTGCCGTGCCGAAACGCTCTGCACCGGGCGGGTCTCCGGCGCGCTCCATTCCTTGAGCGCGCTTGCAACCGCCGGCTGACCGGCGCCCCCTTCGAGGTTGGCCGGCACCGCCTCGTGGATGCGCGCCGGCATGGGCAGATTGAGGTTCTTCATCGTGGCGAGGAACTCCTCGTGCGTCTTGCCGGCGACGCGCGCGTTGAAACGTTTCTCTTCCCCGATGCTGCTGACCCTCCGTCCCTTGTAGTCGTGTCCGGGATAAACGAGGATCTGCTCGTCGAGCCCGAACAACTTCTCCGTGATGCTGTGCCAGAGCGCTTCGGCGCTGCCGTTCTGGAAATCGGTCCGCCCGCAACCGCCGATCAGCAGGGTGTCGCCGGTGAAGACCCGGTCGCGCCACAGATAGGAAACGCTCCCCGGCGTATGTCCCGGCGTGGCGATCGTCAGAATCTCCTCGTGGCCGAAGAGGATCACATCCCCGTCCTGCAGCAGCCGGTCGTAGCCCTGCGCGTTGCAGTCGCGGCAGACCGCGGTCTGCGCACCCGTCGCCTGCTTCAGAGCATGCGCCGCGGTCACGTGGTCGGCGTGCACGTGGGTCTCGAGCGTGTACTTGAGCGCGAGGCCGTGTTCGCGCAGGAGGCGCACGTCCCGCTCGACTTGCTCGGTGACAGGATCGATCAGGACCGCCTCGTGGCTCGCATCGTCGGCGATGAGATACGTGAGCGTGGACGATGCCGGGTCGAAAAGCTGCTTGAAGAACATGACGTCTCTGCGCGCTCCGAGTCGCGGTCCGCTCACTCCGCGAGCTTCGACAGCTCGGCGGCAGCGCGTCCTATCCCCGCTTCGTCGAGCCTCTCGAGGGAAAACCGCGGAGCCCTATCATAATGCAAATGGTTTTGCGTGGTCGCGCGCAGGTAGGACGGGTCGTAGTGGGTGACGAGCAAGTCCGCGACCAGCGTGTCCCACGAGCCGGAGTCGGTCTGCGCGAGCCAGCGTCCGACCACCGCGTGACCATGGCGGCTCGTGAGGCAAGCCAGCCTTTCCTTGAGCGCCGCCGGCTCGGCCAGAAAGTGCCGGTACTCTTCGATGAGGAAGCGCACGCGCTCGGGCAGAGGCACTTCCAGGCGCAGGCATTCGCCTTCGCGCATGCGCTCGAGGAGCTTCGCAGGCACCTGGAGCTGGCCGATCTTCTTGCTTTCCGCTTCCACGAATACGGGCCGCGCGCTATCGAATTGCTTGAGCGCGTACCACACGGCGCTGTCGAACATCTTCTGTGAAGGCTGCGGCTCGCCCGGAAGCTCGCCGAGGAGGGAGCCGCGATGGGACGCGAGGCGCTCGAGATCCAGCGCCTGCGCGCCCTGCGCCGCGAGCGCGGCGAGCAGGCGACTCTTGCCGCTGCCGGTCGCGCCGCACACGACCCGGAAGCGGAATCGCGCGGGCAGCTCGTCGAGCCGAGCCAGGACTTCGCGCCGGTAGGCCCGGTATCCGCCCTCCAGGGTCGCGGCGTTCCAGCCGACCTGGCGCAGCACATGGGCCATCGCCGCGGAGCGTTGTCCCCCGCGCCAGCAGTAAACGAGCGGACGCCAGCTCCGCCCGCGGCCACGGAAATGCTCCTCGACATGCCGCGCAATGTTCCTAGACAAAAAGGCCGCGCCGATTTTCTTGGCGTCGAATTGCGAGACCTGCTTGTAAAGCGTGCCGACCTGGGCGCGCTCCGAGTCGTCGAGCACCGGGCAGTTCACGGCTTGCGGCACGTGATCGAGCGCGAATTCGGAGGGCGAGCGCACGTCGATCACCTCGTCAAAGGCATCGAGCTGTGCTACCGTGACCGCGTCCGAGCGTTTCTGATCCACGCCTCAATTCTATCCATGAACGCCCCCGCCGATCTCATCCGCCTCACGCAGTTTTCCCACGGGGGCGGCTGCGGCTGCAAGATCGCGCCTGACGTGCTCTCCGAGATCCTCGGGAAGACACCCATCCGCGGCCTGCCGAAGGACCTGCTCGTCGGGATCGAATCGAGCGACGACGCGGCGGTGTACCGTCTCAACGAAGAGCAGTCGATCGTCGCCACCACGGATTTTTTCACGCCGATCGTCGACGACGCGTACGACTTCGGCCGCATCGCCGCGGCCAACGCGCTCTCGGACGTCTATGCGATGGGCGGAAGGCCGATTTTTGCGCTCGCCATCGTCGGCATGCCGCTCGATAGAATGCCGGTCGAGGTGATTCAGAGGATCCTCGCCGGAGGCGAGTCGGTGTGCGCGCAGGCCGGGATTCCGATCGCCGGCGGCCATTCGATCGATACGCTGGAGCCGATCTACGGTCTGGTGGCCATCGGTCTGGTGCACCCGAACAAGGTGAAACGCAACGACCGCGCGCGGGCGGGCGACGTGCTCATACTCGGCAAGCCGCTCGGCGTGGGCATCCTCTCTGCGGCACTCAAGAAAGGCAAACTTTCAGCGGAAGGCTACAAGCAGATGCTCGAAGTGACGACCCAGCTCAACACACCGGGCATCGCTCTTGCCGAACTGGAGGACGTTCACGCACTCACCGATGTCACCGGCTTCGGCCTCGCGGGGCATTTGCTCGAGATCTGCCGCGGATCGAAACTCGGCGCCGAAGTGCGCTTCGACGATCTGCCGGTGCTGCCCGAAGCGCTCGAATGGGTGAAGGAGGGGACGGCGACCGGCGCCTCCGACCGGAACTGGAAAGGCTACGGTCCCGAAGTGCGCATGCCCGCGGGTGCGCCGGACTGGAAGCGCAAGCTCATCAGCGATCCGCAGACGAGCGGGGGGTTGCTGGTTGCGTGCGCTCCTGCTGGGGAAAAGCGAGTGCTCGCGGAATTTCAGAGGCTGGGGTTTTCTTTCGCTCGCGGCATCGGAAGCATCCGGAAAGGTGCGCCGGCGCTCGAATTCACTTAGGCGGCAACATCACCATGGACGCCAGCTTCCGCCACACGTTTTCCAAGAGGAAAGTCTGCGCCTCGGCAGCGGGGTGGAGATTGTCCGCCTGATACATCTCCCGCTTGTCGGGGACTCCTTCTAACAGAAACGGCACGAGCGAAATGCGCTCGTCCTGGGCGATCTCGCGAAACGCGGCGCGAAAGGCGTTGACGTATTGCGCGCCGTAGTTCGGCGGTACCTGCATTCCGACGAGTATCACGCGCGCGCCCTGCCGCTTCGCGGCCTGGACGATGGCGGTGAGATTTGCCTTCATCTGAGCGACGGGCAGCCCGCGCAGGCCGTCGTTCGCGCCGAGCTGGACGATGACGATCGCGGGCTTGTTTTTCTCCAGTGCCGCGGCGATGCGCGCCGCGCCGCCGGCGGTGGTTTCTCCGCTGATGCTGGCATTGACCACGGTATAATTTGAATTTCTTTGCTTGAGCCGCTCGCCGAGCAGCGCCACCCAACCCGCGCTCTGGGGAATTCCGTAGGCGGCGGAGAGGCTGTCCCCGTACACCAGGATGGTCGGCGCGGCGAGCGCGGCGCCGCAGCCGGCGAGCAGCACGGCGAACAGAATCGATTTCATGCCTGATTCCCCCCAATCCATCGTTAAGGCTACCGGACTCTCGAAGGTCGTTCCCTTGAACGCGGCGAACGGCGCGCCGGGCGCAGGCGACCTCGTTATTCTGCAGGACATTTCGATCGAGGTCATGCCGGGCGAAGCGGTAGCCATCGTCGGCGCATCGGGATCCGGAAAATCGACGCTCCTTGGCCTGCTCGCCGGGCTCGATACGCCGAGCACGGGCGCGGTGCGGCTGGGCGGCGCGGACCTCTTCGGCCTGGACGAGGACGGCCGGGCGGCGCTCCGGGCGAGACTGCTAGGTTTCGTGTTCCAGTCCTTCCAGCTGCTCCCGGCCTTGAACGCGATCGAGAACGTGATGCTCCCGCTCGAGCTTTCGGGCGCGCCCGATGCGGCGAGCCTCGCGGAGAAGATGCTCTCGCGCGTCGGGCTGGCGGAGCGCCTTCGGCAATACCCCAAGACCCTGTCGGGCGGCGAGCAGCAGCGCGTGGCCCTGGCCCGCGCGTTCGTCACGCGGCCGAAGCTCCTTCTTGCTGACGAGCCCACGGGAAACCTCGATGCCGCGACCGGCGCCGGAGTCATCGACCTGATGTTCGAGCTCAACGCCGAGCAGGGCACCACGCTCGTGCTCGTCACCCACGACGAGGCGATCGCCAGCCGCTGCCATCGAAAGATCCGGCTGGTCGCCGGCCGGATCGACGGCGAGGGTTGACCGGCGATGCTGCGTCTCGCACTGCGGATGCTCTTGCGCGACTGGCGCGCGGGCGAGCTGCGCGTGCTGGCGCTCGCCCTCGTGCTTGCGGTCGGAAGCGTAGCCAGCGTCGCTTTCTTCGCCGACCGCGTGCGGCAGGCGCTCACCCGCGAGGCGCACCAGGTGCTCGGCGCCGATGTCCTGATGAGTGCGGACCACGCCTGGGCGGCGGAATTTCGCGACGAAATCGCAAGGCGCGGCCTCGCACGCGCCGAGAGCGTGACATTCGTCAGCATGGTGCGCTCGGGGCAGGAGGCGCAGCTCGCCGCGGTGAAGGCGGTGACACCGGGCTATCCCCTGCGCGGGAAATTGCGCATCGCCCCCGGACTCAACGCCCCCGACGCGGAGACCGACGCGATTCCGGCGCGCGGCGTGCTGTGGCTGGACGAGCGGATGATGGCCGTGCTCAAGGTCCGTTCCGGCGACGCCGTGGAGCTCGGCAGCGCGCGCTTTCGCGTCGGCGCGGTGCTGACGCTCGAACCCGACCGCGGCGTGTCCTTCATGAATTTCGCGCCGCGCCTATTGATGCGGCTCGAGGATCTGCCCGCCACGGGTCTGGTGCAACCCGGAAGCCGCATCGGCTATCAGCTGTTCGCCGCGGGCGAACGCGAGGCAATCCAAGGGTTCGAGCAATGGGCGAAATCCCGCCTCGGCAGGGGCGAGCGCATCGACAGCCTGGAGAACGCGCGGCCCGAGGTACGGTCTGGA
Source organism: Burkholderiales bacterium (assembly GCA_036522335.1). Classification (GTDB taxonomy): domain Bacteria; phylum Pseudomonadota; class Gammaproteobacteria; order Burkholderiales; family SG8-39; genus VBDM01. Next base: position 164 of record DATDGA010000273.1, on the reverse strand, counting down.
CTCGATCGCGCTCAGAGCTTCCTCGGGCTCACCGCGATGCTCGCGGTCGTCCTGTCGGCGGTGGCGATCGCGCTCGGAACGCGGCGTTACACCGAGCGCCACCTCGATGGTTACGCCGTCATGCGCTGCCTGGGGTGTGCGCAGTCGCAGCTCTTCGCGCTGTT
>DATDGA010000272.1:0-4009 GCA_036522335.1 Burkholderiales bacterium | reverse complement strand
GCTACGCGCTTTGGTCTCTAAGAATCCCGAATGGAACCGCAGCCCCATGCTCGCCGACCGCGTGACCGCGGAGATCGCCCGGTTCGCCGACCGCGACGCGATCGTCGTCCACGAGGCCGGGTCGGTGGTGCTGCACGGGTTCGACTTCGACCCGATCGGAGGGCGCGAGCTCTTCTTCTACTACGGTGCGCACCTCGGCTCGGGCGTCGGCACCGCCGCGGGCGTGAAGCTCGCGCGCCCGAACCAGCAGGTGATCTGCCTGGTGGGCGACGGATCGTTCGTGTTCGGGCCGACCGCGTTGTGGAACATGGCGCGCCTCGAGCTTCCGGTGATTGTCGTCGTGTACAACAACCACGCTTACAGCGGCCCGCACAGCCGCGTGATCGAAAAAGTCGCCGGCGGAAAGATGGTGCAGAAGGGCCAGTTCGTGCACGACTACCTCGGCAGCCCCGACATGAACATGGCGTACATCGCCAAAGGATTCGGCGTGGACGCGGAGGTGGTCGAGTCGCCCGAGCAGTTGCGTGCCGCGCTCGCGCGCGCGCGCAAGGCCACGGTGGAAGGCAGGCCTTACCTGATCGACGCGCAGGTGGCGCGCATGGGAGTCGCGTGGGCGGACAAGCCCTGGATCCCGCCGATCAGCATCGCGCGCGAGCGCACGAGGAAAGTCTAGAATCGTGCGCTCCGGCGCACGCAATCGCCTGAAGGTTCTTAACCTCATGCCGGTCTTGATGCCCGCTGCAGCCCTGTTCGCCTGCACCCTCGCCTTCGGCGCCCCGGTGCTGGCGCAGACAACGACCGTGCTGCGCGTCTCCACCCCCGCGGTGCCGGACGACTGGCACGTGAAGATGCTCTACGTCTTCAAGGATGAGCTCGCAAAAATGGCACCGGGCCGTTTCGAGGTGCAGGTCCATCATTCCGGAACGCTCTTCAGGCAGGGCGCCGAAGTCGTGGCCATACAGCGCGGGAACCTGGAGATGGCGCTCGTGTCCATGCAGGACATCGCGAGGCAGATCCCCGAGTACTCGATCTTCACCGCCGGTTACCTGATCCGCGACCCGGCACACCTGGCGAAAGTCTACGGCGGGCCGATCGGCGAGGAAGTGAGCCGCAGGATTGCCGATGAGATGGGAATCCAGCTGCTGCAAGCCGTTTATCTCGGCACGCGTCAGCTCGGACTGCGCGAGCCGCGTCGAGTCATGATTCCGGCCGATCTCGCCGGCGTGAAGCTGCGCATGCCGGGCTCGAAGGAATGGCTGTTTCTCGGGCAGGCGCTCGGCGCAAGTCCGACGCCGCTCGCCTTCACCGAGGTCTACCTCGGCCTCAAGACCGGCACCATAGACGGCCAGGACAATCCCCTGCCGACGCTCAAGTCGGCGAAGCTCTACGAAGTAACGCGGCAGATCGTGCTCACGAGCCACCTCGTCGACGTGTTGCAGCTCGCAATGTCCTCGAAGACTTGGAACGCGCTTCCAGCCGAGGACAAAGCGAGGATCAAGGCGGCGGCGGCGAAGGCGGCGAAGTTCAACGACGAAAACCGCGTGCGCGAGGAAAAAGAGCTGACCGAATTCTTCCGCGCACAGGGCATAGCGATCACCACACCCGACGTCGACGCCTTCAGGAAGACCGTGCAGGCGGCGTATCTGCAGTCGGAGTACGCGGAAAAGTGGCCGAAAGGCCTGCTCGAGCGTATCAATGCGGTCAAGTAGCGCGGGACGCCTTTCCGCGCGGCTCGTGCGCTGCGCCGACTTCATCGGCGCCGGCATCTTCGGAATCCTGTTCCTGAGCCTCGTGATGCAGGTGGTGCGCCGCTTCGTGTTCGGCACCCCCGCGGCCTGGACCGAGGAGCTCGCCTCGATCGCCTTCGTCTGGGTCATCTTCTGGGGAACGGCATTCAGCGTTCCGCTCCAGACTCACGTGGCGGTGGACTTCGTCGTGCCGAACTTCGCGCCCCGCGTGCAGCGCGTGCTCTACGCCTTCGCCCTTGCGGCGCTCGGCGGGTGCTTTCTCTGGGCCTTGCCCGGTATCGCCGACTATCTGGCCTTCATGATGCGCGAGCGCACGCCGGTGCTAGACTGGCCCCTGGGCGCCGTGTACTGCATTTTCCTCGCGGCGGCAGCCATGGTGGTGATGCGCTGCCTGACGGCGATCGTCCGCCCGCCGCGGCCTGTGCATCCCGGCGAGTCAGGAGAGGTATGAGCGCCGCCTTCCTGCTGATGCTCGCCGTATTCGTCGGCATCTCCCTGCTGCGCGGCCCGATCGGCCTCGCCATGATCGCGGGCGGCATCGCCTACCTCGGCGTCACGGGGCGCGACATGGGACTCGCCGCCGAGCAGATCCTCAACAGCCTCTTCGGCAGCTTCGTGCTGATCGCCGTGCCGATGTTCATCTTCGCCGCGAACGTGATGAACGCCGGCGCCCTGAGCGAGCGCATTTACGGGCTCGCGCACGCGCTCATGGGGCGGTTTCGCGGCGGGCTCGCGCACGTGAACGTGCTCGCGAGCGTGATCTTCTCGGGCATGAGCGGCAGCGCGATCGCCGACGCGGTCGGGCCGGGAATCGTCGAGATCGAAATGATGTGCAAGGGCAACCGCTACTCCAAGCCCTTTTCCGTCGCGGTGAGCGCGGCCTCCGCGACCATAGGCCCGATCATTCCTCCGTCGATTCCGATGGTGCTCTACGCGCTCGTCTCGGGTGCGTCGGTGGGTGCGCTCTTCCTCGGCGGCGTCGTTCCCGGCCTCTTGATGGCCGCATCCATGATGCTGGTCATCGTCTGGATCGCAAAGCGGCGCAATTTCCCGATGGAAGTGCCGGTGCCGTGGTCGGAGATCCCGCGCATCTTCGTGCGCACGCTGCTACCGCTCATGATGCCCGTAGTGCTTCTGGGCGGAATCTACTCGGGCGCGTTCACGCCCACCGAAGCCGCCGCCGTCGCCGCGCTCTACGCCCTCGTGCTCGCGCTCTTCGTCTACCGCGCTCTGGACTGGAAGGGGCTCGTGTCCGTGATCGCCGACAGCGCGCGCTCGACTGCGGTGGTCGGGATCATCATCTGCGGCGCCTTCATCTTCAACTACGTGCTCGCGACCGAACAGATCCCGGCGCGCGTGGCCGAGTGGTTCAGTTCGCTCGAACTCGGGCCCGTGGGATTTCTCGTCGTCGCGAACCTCGTATTTCTCGTGCTCGGCTGCCTGCTCGACACTACAACGCTGCTCCTGGTGCTGGTGCCGCTCCTCGTGCCGGTGGCGAAGGCGCTGGGCGTGGACCTGGTGCACTTCGGCGTCGTGATCGTGGTGAACATGATGATCGGCCTGCTCACTCCGCCCTACGGAGTGCTCTTGTTCGTGCTGAGCGGCCTGACGGGAACTTCTGTGAAGGAAATCGTGCGCGAGCTCGTGCCTTTCATGCTGGCGTTGGTCGCGGTGCTTTTCCTGATTACCTTCGTGCCTTCGCTGGTGCTCGCGCTTCCCGAGCTCGCGGGGTACAAGCCCTAGAGCAAGATCACTTCAGGCGGCAGCCCGAGCGGCGCGCTTTCTTTCGTGTTCCCGGAGGAAGCGCTTGCGGATGCGGATCGACTTCGGAGTGATCTCCACGAGCTCGTCGTCGGCGATGAACTCGACCGCGGATTCCAGCGTATGCCTGATCGGCGGGACGAGCATGATGGCTTCGTCCTTGCCGGCGGCGCGGATGTTGGTAAGCTGCTTGGTCCTGACTGGGTTCACCACCAGATCGTTGTCCCGGCTGTGGAGTCCCACGATCATGCCTTCGTAGAGCGGCTCGCCGGGATCGACGAGCATGCGGCCGCGCTCCTGCAGCTTCCACAGCGCGTAGGCGACCGCCTCGCCGTCCTCCGCGGAAATCAGAACGCCGTTCACGGCGTGGTCTCGACGTTCAATGAGGGCGACGTCCAGCACCAGGCGTTGCTGATCGCGGACGATCTCAACTTTTGTCGTCGCGCCCGGGAGCAATCCTGCCACGACGCGAGAGAGCCGGTTCGGCGTGTCGATCACGG
>DATDGA010000271.1:0-9683 GCA_036522335.1 Burkholderiales bacterium | reverse complement strand
ATGGGATGCGCCGAAGCCGGAACGGCTTCCAGCGCCGACTTCACGGCCGCCGGCAAGCCGCGCAGCCCGCGAAGCTTCTTCTTGTAGACGGCAAGCTCCGCGGCGTTCGGCAGTTTTTCGTGGACCAGCAGGTACGCGACTTCCTCGAACTCCGCCTCGTCGGCGAAATCGAGGATATCGTAGCCACGGTAGTGAAGATCGTTGCCGGTGCGGCCGACCGTGCACAGCGCGGTGTTGCCGGCCGGCACGCCGGACAGGGCCACCGATTTCTTCGGCTTCGGGGTCGTGGCGGCCTCGGTCACTAGGTTTTGTCCTTGGCGAAGAGTTGGTCCAGCTTGCGTTCGTAGGCGTGATAGTCGAGGGCTTCGTAGAGGTCGGCCCGCGTCTGCATCAGGTCCACGACGCTCTTCTGCGTGCCTTCCCTGCGGATCGCATTGTAGACCTTGAGCGCGGCCGCGTTCATCGCGCGAAACGCGGACAGCGGATAGAGCGCAATCGCCACGTTCGCCGAACGCAGCTCCTGTACGGTGAACAGCGGCGTCGCGCCGAACTCGGTGATGTTGGCGAGCACCGGGACCTTCACGGCGTCGGCGAATTTCCGGTACATCGCAAGTTCCGTCATCGCTTCCGGGAAAATGGCGTCGGCGCCCGCCTCGACACAGGCGAGCGCGCGCTCGATGGCGCGGTCCAGCCCCTCCACGGCCAGCGCATCGGTGCGCGCCATGACGACGAAGTCGGGGTCGGTCTTCGCGTCGGCCGCGGCCTTGATCCGGTCGACCATTTCCTCCTTCGACACGAGTTCTTTTCCGGGCCGGTGTCCACAGCGCTTGGCACCCACCTGGTCCTCGATGTGCATCGCCGCGGCGCCGGATTTGATCAGCGACTTGACGGTACGCGCGACGTTGAAGGCGCTCGCTCCGAACCCGGTATCGACGTCGACCAGCAACGGCACGGAGCAGACGTCGGTGATGCGGCGAACGTCGGTCAGCACGTCCTCCAGGTTGCTGATGCCCAGATCGGGAAGGCCGAGCGACCCTGCTGCGACGCCTCCGCCCGAGAGATAGATCGCCTTGTAGCCGGTCCGCTCGGCGAGGCGCGCGTGGTAGGCGTTGATCGTACCCACGCACTGCAGCGGCTTCTCCGCTTTGATCGCGGCGCGGAATCGGGCTCCCGCTGACGTGGCGGTCATGCTGGTCTCAAATCCAGGCGCAGAGGGCGCTAGGTTGCAGTCGGGTTCTCAGCCGAGCAGTTGCCCGATGCTGTCGCGCTCTTCGTGGAGTTCCTTGAGGGTCGCGTCCATTCTGGCGCGCCCGAATTCGCTCACCTGTATGCCCTTGACGATCTTGTACTTGCCGTCCTTGCAGGTGACCGGATAGCCGTAGATCACACCCTCCGGAATTCCATAACTCCCGTCCGAAGGAATCCCCATGCTGACCCAGTCGCCGGCGCGCGTGCCGTGGACCCAGTTGCGCACGTGGTCCATGGCGGCGTTGGCCGCGCTCGCGGCGGAGGACAGCCCGCGCGCCTCGATGATCGCGGCGCCGCGCTTTTGCACCATGGGAATGAAAGTGTGTTCAAGCCAATTCTGATCGTCGATCATCGGCCAGACTTTCTTTCCTCCGCTCTCGGCCTGGAACACGTCGGGATACTGCGTCGCCGAGTGGTTGCCCCAGATCGTGACTTTGCGGATCGAGCTCAAGGGTTTGCCGATTTTTTGCGCGATCTGGCCGACGGCCCGGTTGTGGTCGAGCCGCATCATCGCGGTGAACTGCGTCGGTTTCAGGCTCCGAGCATTTTTCATCGCGATGAGGCAGTTGGTATTGGCGGGGTTGCCGACCACCAGCACCCTGACTTTGCGGCTCGCGACCGTGTCGAGCGCCTTGCCCTGCGGCGCGAAGATCCTGCCGTTCGCCTCCAGCAGATCCTTGCGCTCCATTCCGGGGCCGCGCGGTCGTGCGCCGACCAGGAGCGCGATCTCGGCGTCCTTGAACGCGACCATCGGATCGGCGGTCGGGATCATGCCTTGCAGCAAAGGGAAGGCGCAGTCGTCGAGTTCCATCATCACTCCCTTGAGCGCCTTCTGCGCCTTCTCGTCGGGAATTTCGAGCATCTGAAGGATGACGGGCTGATTCTTGCCGAGCATTTCGCCGCTCGCGATCCGGAAGAGCAGGCTGTATCCGATCTGGCCGGCGGCGCCGGTCACTGCGACACGAATGGGTTTGACGGACATGAAGGAACTCCTGGCGAAGGCCTGAATATATCCGGCTTGGCGCTTTTGCGCAGCACAAAACGGGATTGAAGCCTGCTATAATCTCGACTCCCGTCAAGATTCCAAATCAGACCACGAGTTGCGGAAGGATTGCTCTACATGGCTGATCTGACGGCGAAAAAAAAGCGTCCTCTCTGGTATAACCTCAGTCCACTCAATCTCCCGATCCCGGGTCTGGTTTCGATTTTCCATCGTGTCAGCGGCGCACTGCTTTTCCTCGGGCTCATCTGGTTCCTGTTCCTGCTCGATATGAGCCTTGCCTCGGAGGCGGGATTCGCCCGCTTCCAGGCCTATGTTGCGCATCCGCTGGTGAAACTCTCGATGCTGGTGTTCCTGTGGGCCTACCTTCATCACCTGTGCGCGGGGGTGCGGCACCTGCTCCTCGATATCGATAAGGGCGTCGATCTGGCGACCGCAAGAATGACCGCCATCGCTGTGCTCTGCGTAAGCTTGGTGCTGACGGCGCTCATCGGCGCGAAGCTGTGGTGAAACAGGTCATCGTCGGCGCCCACTACGGTCTGAGAGACTGGCTCGCTCAGCGCGTCACCGCGCTCGTAATGATCGCCTACACGCTGGTCCTGGTTCTGGCGCTGCCGCGAGGCGAGTTCACTTACGCGGCATGGAAGACGATGTTCGCGCATGAGTGGATGCGCTTCGCGACGTTTCTTTTCGCTGCGAGCGTCCTGATTCACGCGTGGATCGGCATTCGCAACATCTGGATGGACTACTTCAAGCACACCGGGCTGCGCCTTGCGCTGGAGAGTACGACGATCCTGTGGCTCGTCGGTTGCGCCGGCTGGGCGATGCAGATTCTCTGGAGAATTTGAAGTGGCGCTCGCAAAACGTGCTTTCGACGTCGTCGTGGTGGGAGCGGGCGGCGCCGGCCTGCGTGCCGCGCTGCAGCTGTCGGAAGCGGGCTTGAGCGTCGCGGTGCTTTCGAAAGTATTCCCGACGCGCTCGCACACGGTCGCTGCGCAGGGCGGGATCGGCGCGGCACTCGGCAATATGGGCGAGGACTCCTGGTTGTGGCACATGTACGATACGGTCAAGGGTTCCGACTGGCTCGGCGACCAGGACGCAATCGAATTCCTGTGCCGCGAAGCGCCGAAACTCGTGTACGAACTCGAGCATTTCGGCATGCCGTTCGACCGCAACGAGAACGGCACGGTGTACCAGCGTCCGTTCGGCGGGCATTCGCAGAATTTCGGCGAGCGTCCGGTGCAGCGCTCGTGTTGCGCTGCCGACCGTACCGGCCACGCGATGCTGCATACGCTGTACCAGAGAAACGTCCGGGCGCGCACCCAGTTCTTCGTTGAATGGATGGCGCTCGACCTGATCCGCGACGCGAGCGGCCAGACGCTGGGCGTTACCGCGCTCGAGATGGAAACCGGCGAACTGATGATCCTGCATGCGAGCGCCACGCTTTTCGCGACCGGCGGGGCAGGGCGGATCTTCTCCTCCACGACCAACGCGTTCATCTGCACCGGCGACGGGCTCGGGATGGCGGCGCGCGCCGGCATCCCTCTGGAAGACATGGAGTTCTGGCAGTTTCACCCGACGGGAGTCGCAGGCGCAGGTGTGCTGATCACCGAAGGCGTGCGGGGGGAAGGCGGCTACCTTCTCAACAAGAGCGGGGAGCGCTTCATGGAGCGCTATGCGCCGAATCTGAAGGATCTCGCGTCGCGCGACGTCGTTTCTCGTGCGATGGCCACGGAGATCAAGGAAGGCCGCGGTGCGGGTCCGCAAGGCGACTACGTATTGCTCAAGCTAGACCACTTGGGGCCCGAGGTCATCGAGAAGCGCCTTCCGGGGATCCGCGAGATCTCGAAGAAATTCGCGAACGTCGATCCGGTGAAAGACCCGATCCCGGTGGTACCCACGGTGCACTACATGATGGGCGGAATTCCCACCAACTATCTTGGCGAGGTCGTGATTCCGCAGGGTGGGAACCCGGAAGCCGTGGTTCCAGGATTCTATGCCGCGGGCGAATGCGCCTGTGCATCGGTGCACGGCGCCAACCGATTGGGCACGAATTCTCTGACCGACCTTCTGGTCTTCGGCAAATCCGCCGCAGAATCGGTCATCAAGTTCCTCAAAGAGAATCCGGGCCGCAAGGATCTGCCCGAGGATGCGGCCGAGCGGACCCAGGCGCGCCTTGCCCGGCTCGACAGCCAGAAGAACGGCGAGTCGGTCGCCGAGGTGGGCACGGAAATGCGCCGCGCCATGCAGGCTCACTGCGGCGTGTTCCGGTTTCCGGACATGCTGGTCAAAGGCGTGAAGAAAATCCGCGAGATCGCAGACCGCGCTACGCGCACCCAGATCAAGGACAAGAGCCGCGTGTTCAACACCGCGCGGGTCGAAGCCCTCGAGCTCGACAACCTGATCGAGGTGGCGCGGGCGTCGATGGTTTCCGCAGAGGCGCGACGCGAGTCGCGCGGCGCGCACGACCGCGCCGATCACCACCAGCGCGATGACGCCAACTGGTTGAAACACACCCTCTGGTACAGGGACGGTGACCGGCTCGAGTACAAGCCCGTGCACATGAAACCGCTGACCGCCCGGTCCATCGAACCGAAGGTACGGACCTACTGACCCACGAGAAACTTTGGGGGAAGAATGCGCTTCAGGATTTTTCGCTACGACCCGGACAAGGACGAAAAGCCGCACATGCAGGACTACGACGTCGCGCTCGATCCGCACGACCGCATGCTTCTGGACGCTCTGGTGCGCATCAAGGAACAGGACGACAGCCTCAGCCTGCGTCGCTCCTGCCGGGAAGGCGTGTGCGGCTCCGACGCCATGAACATCAACGGCAAGAACGGCCTTGCGTGCATCACCAAGCTGACCGATCTCAAAGAGCCCGTGGAGCTGCGTCCGCTGCCGGGGCTGCCGGTGATACGCGACCTGATCGTGGACATGACCCAGTTCTTCAAGCAGTACCACTCGATCAAGCCGTATCTGGTCAACGAAGATCGTCCTCCGGAAAAAGAGCGGCTGCAATCCCCGCAGGAGCGGGAGGAGCTCGACGGTCTGTACGAATGCATCCTGTGCGCGTGCTGCTCGACCTCCTGCCCCTCGTTCTGGTGGAACCCGGACAAGTTCGTCGGTCCGGCCGGGCTGCTGCAGGCGTACCGGTTCATCGCCGACAGCCGCGACCAGGCGACCGGCGAGCGGCTGGACAACCTCGAGGATCCTTACCGCCTGTTCCGCTGTCACAGCATCATGAACTGCGTGGACGTCTGTCCTAAAAATCTGAATCCCACCCGGGCAATCGGCAAGATCAAGGAACTGATGGTGAAACGGTCGGTCTAGCCGCGATGACGAGCGTTGAAATGAACCGTTTGCGCTGGAGCTGCCGCCGCGGTCTCCTCGAGAACGATCTCGTGCTCGAGCGTTTTCTCGATGCGCATGGAGCCTTGCTCGAGGGCGAGCGCCTGACCGCGTTCAAGACGCTGCTCGGCTACGGCGACGGCGATCTGTGGAGTCTCGTCAGCGGTCGCAGCGAGTGCGGCGATCCGGCGCTCGACGAAGTCGTTCAACTGTTGCGGGATTGCTAGCACGAATTCACCAGAGGAAACACCATGGGTTCCACGAAAAAAGCCACACTTACCTACGGGGAGGACAAGTCGATCGAGTTTCCCGTCCTCTCCGGCAGCATCGGCCCTGACGTGGTCGATATCCGCACGCTCTACGCGAAGACGGGGATGTTCACCTATGACCCTGGGTTTCTCTCCACGGCGAGCTGCAGCTCCGGGATCACCTATATCGACGGCGACCAGGGCGTGCTGCTCTATCGCGGTTATCCGATCGAACAGCTCGCGACTCACTGCGATTTCCTCGAAGTGTGCTATCTGCTGCTGAACGGCGAGCTGCCCGACCGGGAACAGAAGGATGCTTTCGTCGATCTGGTGACGCACCACACCATGGTGCACGAGCAGCTGGCGCGACTCTATACCGGATTCCGCCGCGACTCGCACCCGATGGCGGTCATGGTCGGAGTGGTGGGCGCGCTGTCGGCCTTCTACCACGACTCGCTCGACATCACCAATCCCCACCACCGCGAGATATCCGCATTCCGGCTGGTCGCCAAGCTGCCGACCATCGTCGCGATGGCCTACAAATATTCGGTCGGTCAGCCGTTCATGTATCCCAAGAACGACCTCTCCTACACCGCCAACTTCATGCGCATGATGTTCGCGGTTCCCGCCGAGGACTACAAGATCAACCCGGTGCTGGTGCGCGCGCTCGACCGGATTTTCATCCTGCATGCCGACCACGAGCAGAACGCCTCCACATCGACCGTGCGGCTCGCGGGTTCTTCGGGCGCGAACCCGTTCGCCTGCATCGCCGCGGGGATCGCCTGCCTGTGGGGACCGGCGCACGGCGGTGCGAACGAGGCCGCGCTGCAGATGCTGGAGGAGATCGGCGACGTGTCCAAGGTCGGCGAATTCATCAAGCGCGCCAAGGACAAGAATTCGGGCGTGCGCCTGATGGGTTTCGGACACCGCGTGTACAAGAACTACGATCCCCGGGCGAAGCTCATGCGCGAGACCTGCCACGAAGTGCTGGAAGAGCTCGGACTGCACGACGATCGCATCTTCAAGCTTGCCATCGCGCTGGAGAAGATCGCGCTCGAGGACGAGTATTTCGTCGAGCGCAAGCTCTACCCGAACGTCGATTTCTATTCGGGCATCGTGCAGCGCGCCCTGAACATCCCGGTGTCGATGTTCACCTGCATCTTCTCGCTCGCACGCACGGTCGGCTGGATCGCGCAGTGGCAGGAAATGATCTCCGATCCCGAGTACAAGATCGGCCGGCCGCGCCAGCTCTACCACGGCGCCGTTCGTCGCGAGTTCGTACCGATCGACAAGCGTTGAGCGTGCTCGAACGGGACTCCAAAGCTGTGGCCGGAGGTCTGATATGAGCGTCATGAAGGAATTCCTCTCCAACTCCTACCTATTCGGCGCCAACGCGCCTTTCATCGAGGAGCTGTACGAAGCCTACCTCGACAATCCGCGATCGGTTCCGGAGCAGTGGCGAGAGTATTTCGACAAGCTGCAACTGATGCCTGCGGGCCCGGGCGGAGGAAGCAGTGGACGCGACGTGGCCCACGCGCCGATCGTCGAATCCTTCGTCCAGCGTGCCAGGACCGGGGCAGGTCGACCGGCGTCTGCGCCCGCCGGTCTCGACCGCAAGCAGGTCTCGGTGATCCAGCTCGTCGCGGAGTACCGCTTTCGCGGCGTGCTCCTTGCGGACATCGATCCGCTCAAGCGCCAGGAGCGTCCGCGCATTCCGGAGCTGGAGCATGCCTATTACGATCTGAGCGATGCCGACATGGACACGGTATTCAACACCGGATCGTTCATCGGCCCCGAGCAGGCGAGCTTGCGCGAGATCATCAAGGCCCTGCAGGAAACCTACTGCGGCACGCTCGGCGTCGAATACATGTACCTCTCCAGCCGCGTGGAGAAGCGCTGGATTCAGGATCGCCTGGAGCCGATCCGCTCCAGGCCAAGCTATTCCCCTGACTACAAGCGGCATATCCTTGAGCGGCTCACCTCGGCCGAGGGTCTGGAGAGATTCCTGCACACGCGGTACGTCGGGCAAAAGCGCTTTTCGCTCGAAGGCGGCGATACGCTGATTCCGGTGCTCGACAACCTGTTGCAGCGCGCCGGCGAAGCGGGCGTGCAGGAACTGGTGATCGGGATGGCTCATCGCGGCCGGCTCAACGTCCTGGTCAACACGCTGGGCAAGATGCCCAAGGACCTGTTCTCCGAGTTCGAGGGCAAACACGACGACGCGCTGCTCGCCGGGGACGTCAAGTACCACCAGGGATTCTCGTCGGACATCAACACGCCCGGCGGGCCGATGCACCTCACGCTCGCGTTCAATCCCTCGCACCTGGAGATCGTCAATCCGGTGGTCGAGGGCTCGGTGCGTGCGCGGCAGCACCGCCGCAAGGACCGCAAGGGAGAGCAGGTGCTGCCGGTGCTGATCCACGGCGACGCGGCGGTCGCAGGGCAGGGCGTGGTGATGGAGACGCTCAACCTCTCGAACACGCGCGGCTACGGCACGGGCGGCACGGTGCACATCGTGCTCAACAATCAGATCGGCTTCACGACCTCGGACCCCCGCGACGCGCGCTCGACCCTCTACTGCACCGACGTCATGAAGATGGTCGAGGCGCCGATCTTCCACGTCAACGGCGACGACCCGGAAGCCTGCGTCATGGCGATCGAGATCGCTCTCGACTACCGCACGAAGTTCAAGAAGGACGTGGTGGTCGACATCGTCTGCTTCCGCAAGCTCGGCCACAACGAGCAGGACGAGCCGATGGTCACGCAGCCCTTGATGTACAAGATCATCAACCAGCATCCGGGCACCCGCAAGCTCTACGCCGACAGGCTACTCGCGCAGGGCGCGATCGGGCCCGAAGACGCCGACAAGCTGGTCGCCACTTGCCGGCAGGCGCTCGACGGGGGCTATCACACCAACAGGACCATCCTCACGAATTTCAAGCCGCCGTTCGCCGTCGACTGGTCGAAGTACAGGAACACGAAGTGGAACGAAAACGACGACACCACGCTGCCGCTCGCCGACCTGCAGATGCTCGCGGAGAAGCTGACCGCCATCCCCTCGAACTTCAAGCTGCATCCGCGCGTCGAGAAGATCATTGCCGACCGCCGCCTGATGGGCCAGGGGAAGCTGCCGGTCGACTGGGGCATGGCGGAGAACCTCGCCTACGCCTCGCTTCTCAAGGACGGATTCGCGGTGCGCATTTCCGGACAGGACAGCGGGCGCGGAACGTTCTTCCATCGCCATGCGGTGCTGCACGACCAGAACCGCGAAAAATGGGATTCCGGCAGCTACGTCCCGCTGAGCAATATCGCTCCGAACCAGGGCGATTTCGTCGTCATCGACTCGGTGCTCTCCGAGGAAGCCGTGGTCGGCTTCGAGTACGGCTATTCGACTTCCGAGCCGAACGAGCTGGTCGTGTGGGAAGGGCAGTTCGGCGACTTCGCCAACGGCGCCCAGGTGGTGATCGACCAGTTCATCGCTGCGGGGGAGGTGAAATGGGGCCGCGTCTGCGGCCTGGTCATGATGCTGCCGCACGGCTACGAAGGGCAGGGCCCCGAGCATTCCTCGGGACGCATCGAGCGCTATCTGCAGCTCTGCGCGGACAACAACATCCAGGTGTGCGTGCCGGCGACCCCGGTGCAGATGTTCTTCCTCCTGCGCCGGCAGATGATCCGGCCTTTCCGCAAGCCGCTCATCATCTTCACCCCGAAGAGCCTGCTGCGCCACAAGGAGTCGGTGTCGCCCCTCGAGGAATTTGCCGAGAGCAAGTTCAAGCCGGTCAACTCCGACTGGGAGCAGAGCATCAGGCCGCAGGACGTGAAGCGCGTGATCTTCT
>DATDGA010000270.1:0-2631 GCA_036522335.1 Burkholderiales bacterium | reverse complement strand
GGCCACCTCGCCGGTCAGGCGCAGGCTCGCCGGGCTGAGCGCGGCGATGTAGATGGCCAGGCCCGGGCGATACGGCGGAATCCGGAGCCGGAAGCGCTTGGTGTGGAAGAACTCTCCGTCGTGGTCCAGCATCTCGCCGCGCGAGGCCTTGCGGATGATGCTCGCTCCGGATGTGCCCGCGATCGCCGAGACCATTCCCGGGTTCGATTTTGCGCCGACCTTCGGCCTGTTCGCGCCCAGCGGAACGCCGCGGGAGATCATCGTGAAGATCGGCGCCGACGTTTCGCAGGTGGTGAAGCTTCCGGAGATCATCGAACGCATGAAAAACCTCGGCATCGATCCCCTCGGTATTTCGGGAGACGAGTGGGCCCCGATGCTCAAGGCCGACGCGGAGCGCTACGCCAAGGCCGTCAAGATCTCGGGCGCCAAGGTGGAGTGAAGATCTTGTCCCGGGCAGCCCTGTTGAATCCGGACCGCGCGCGGTTTTCGAAGGAAATCGCGGCGCTCAACCTGAAGCCGCTGTGGGAGCGGACGATGCGCCTCGCGCCGGGCACGGCCGCAGTGCCCGCGATGTGGCGCTGGAAGGACGTCCGGCCGCTCCTCATGCACGCCTGCGAGGTCATCACCGCAAAAGAGGCGGAGCGGCGCGTGCTCATGCTCGAGAATCCCGCGCTCGCCGGAACGACTTTCATCACGACTACCTTGTATGCGGGGCTGCAGGCGATCCTGCCGGGCGAGATCGCGCCGACGCACCGGCATACGCCGAACGCGCTGCGCTTCATCGTCGAAGGCGAGGGCGCCTACACCACTGTCGACGGCGAGCGCATCGCGATGCGGCCCGGCGACTTCGTGGTAACGCCGAACTGGACCTGGCACGATCACGGCAATGCCGGATCCGGGCCCGTGGTGTGGCTGGACGGGCTCGACACGGCTTTCGCGAACATCATGGGCGCGCATTTCCGCGAAGACCGTCCCGGGGAATCCGGGCGCCCGTCGAAGTCCGGCGGCCATTCCGCGGCGCGCCAGGGCGCGACTCTGCTGCCCGTGGACCCAGGTCCACAGGGTCAGGCATCGCCGGTGCTGTCTTACCCGTACGATCGCACACGAGCGGCGCTGGAGCAGCTCGAGAAGAACGGCGCGCCGCACCCTTCGCACGGTTGGAAGCTGCGCTATGCGAATCCGGCGACCGGCGGACACGCATTTCCGACCATGGCCGCATTCATGCAGCGCTTTCCGGGGGGATTCTCAGGCAGCGACTACCGCTGCACCGACGGCACGGTCTTCTGCGTCGTCGAAGGACAGGGCAGCATCGCGATCGGCGAGACGCATTTCGAGTTCGCACCGAAAGACGTGTTCGTCGTGCCTTCCTGGGAACGCTACCGGTTCTCCGCGAAAACCGCCTGCGTCATCTTCAGCTACTCGGACCGCGCGGCGCAGGAAGCGCTCGGTTTCTGGCGCGAAGAGGGCGACCCGGCCTGAGCTGCAAGGCTTGCTTCCAGCTTCCACCGAGTGCAGGACTCACATCCTCCACTCGAGGTAGGTGTAGATGAAGTTCGAGCCGCCGTTCACGTTGTCGTAAATCTGGGCCGCGCCGAAAATACCGGAGCGGTGGCTGACGCCGAAACCGAAGTAGGTTTCGCGCAAGTCTCGTGAGCCGAAGATGTCGCCGATACTGACGTCGATGGTCGGATCGAGGTATTGCAGCAGCTTGGAAGTGTTGCGGCCGCGCGCCGCCTGGTCCCTCGCTTCGACGTACGGCACGGATTGCGCGTAGGAAAGACCGCCGCCGAAGCCGATGCGGGTGCGCACGCGCTCGCTCCAGGGGAATCCCCAATAGAAAGCCTTCAGGTAGACGTCGACCTGCAGAAAGTCCGGTTGATACCCGTTCTCCTCGTGGCGCAGCAGGCCCACGTACCAGGCAATCGCCACCGGCCAGCCGTTCGGCGTTTCGATGAAAGGCCGCCCCACTTCAAAGGAATCGACGCTCGTGCCATCCGGGGTGTCGATCGACCTGCAGCGCAGTTCCATGATCGGCAGGAGGTTGCAGGGGCTGGACCAGCCGTGCAGGACCTTGAAGGTGAGCGGGACGCGATCGCTATCATCCTTCTTCGGGGTCGGCGTGAATTCGTAGACGACGCCGCCGAAGGCGGCGAGCTGCGTGCGGTCTTCCGCGATCGGGCTGTGACGGACGCCGCTGGACCACAGGGTGGCGGAGACGCCGGCGAGAAGATACCAGCGGTCGGTGAGGTTGTAGCGGGCGTTCAGGCCCGCCGTTCCATTCACGCCGGCGCCCGGCTGATAGGCGGGACGGTCTGACGTGGCTTCGGAAGGCATCACGCCGTAGTAGTAATTGTTGAGCGGGGCGTTGCGGGCGGAAAGCATGAGATACGGTACGAGCCTCAGCCGCCCGCGCCTGCGCTCGGTGCCGGCTCCGAGGCGCAATTCCGCGCCGCCGGAGTTGTGCGAAACGTCGCGCAGGGCCTCGCCGTAGACGTTGCCCCAGCCGAAGTGCTGCTCGTAGCTCAGTCCAAAATCGGTTTCCGGAATGCGGGAGGACATTCCTGCGAGGCTCGCCGGGACCTCTTCGACCGGATAGCTCTCCAACCGGCGCGAAAGGAACGCATCCACCCG
>DATDGA010000269.1:0-2026 GCA_036522335.1 Burkholderiales bacterium | reverse complement strand
GCTTGTTTCTCCGTTCCCTGCTCAGAGCAGCCTGACCGGGAACGCGGTTGGTCGGTCGGCCCCTTCACGTCGTCCCTCCCCTAGCACGTGGCGAGTAACAACTGCTTGCGTGGGCACCGCTTGAGGTCTAACCCAATGTCTCGAGCGCGCCCGACCTTCTACACACAAGCTGCCGGGCTTGCAATCCAGCTACTGCATCCGATGGGCGGCATCGGCGAAGTCCGCCTCCTGAGGACGCCACCGACCTGCTACCCAACTCTGCTCCAGTCAGGATGAGAGAATCGGCCTGGCCGCCCGGTCAAGAGTGCACTGCTCGAACTCCGTGGGTGAGACGTTCCCCAGGGAGCTGTGGGGTCGAATGACATTGTAGTCCACACGCCAGGCCTCGACGATCTGGCGCGCGTGGGGCACGCCGAGGAACCAGTGTTCGTTGAGACACTCGTCCCGGAGCCGGCCGTTGAAGCTCTCGATGAACGCATTCTGGTTCGGCTTGCCGGGATCGATAAAGTGCAGCCGAATGCCGTGCGCGTACGCCCAGGCGTCGAGGGCCCGGCTGAGGAACTCGGGCCCATTGTCCATGATCAGCACCGCTGGCGTGCCACGCGTCTCGACGAGCCGCTGCAGGACCTGGACGACCCGGTGGCCGCCGATCGAGGTGTCGACCTCGATCGCCAGGCAGGCCCGGGTGAAGTCGTCCACCACCGTCAGGAGCCGCACGCGGCGGCCGTCCTCGAGGGTATCGAGCACGAAGTCGAGCGACCAGCGCTCGTTGATCCGGGTGGGCCCCGCGAGTGGCGTCCCGCGGGGGAGGCGGCGCCGGCGCGCGCGGCGGCGCACGGCGAGCCCTTCCTGGCGATACAGCCGGTAGATGCGCTTGAGATTCACCCGGTAGCCCTCCCGCCGGAGCAAGACGTAGAGCCGGCGATAGCCGAAGCGTCGACGCTCGGCCGCCAGGGCCTGGAGCCGCTCGCGCAACGCTGGCCAGTCCGCGCGCCGTGCCTGATAGCGACACGTGGATCGGCCCAGCCCCACCAGCCCACACGCCCGCCGTTCGCTCAGCCTGAATTGCGCCTGCATCGCCCGCACCGCAGACCGCTGCGCCACGGGCGTTAGGCCTTTTTTCCGACGAGCTCCTTCAGGGCCTGGTTATCCAGGGTGAGGTCGGCCACCAGGTGCTTCAGGCGGGTATTCTCGTGCTCCAGCTGCCGGAGCCGGCGCGCCTCGTTGACCTCGAGGCCGTGGTACTTCGCCTTCCACCGATAAAACGTCTGTTCGCTGATGCCGTGCCGCCGGCAGAGGTCGCTGCTCTTCGCGCCCGCCTCGGCCTCCTTCAGGATCCCGATGATCTGCTCTTCCGTGAACCGCTTCCGACGCATCGCGGGGCCCTCCCCGCGGCCATCCTAGCCAAATCCTCACCATCCCCGTGGCACAGTTTTCAGGGAGCAGGTCGCGAGAGCTCTTCGAAGATTTGGTGTCGCATTCAGGTTCACTCGCGTATGTCGATCATGTCCAACACGGCAGAACCGTCGTAAATCGAGGCGGCAAAATTCATACGCCGAGAACCATCCGCCGGAACGACAGTATTCTTGGTCGTCCGCCCGCGGGAATCACTCTTATTCCCGCTCCGTCAGGATTTTCAGTATTCGAAGGGCCAGTCGCGGAGCCGCGCGTGGGTTGTGAGTTAAAGATTCTTGCGAAATCACAACTCAAACAGATCGGGCGTGTTATCTCGGACCTTGAGCGCTTCGCAGATCGGATGGAGTCACTGAATCAGCGATGTATCAACATCGCGGTTGTGGGCGTGAACTACGAGTCGGATTACGTCGGATGGGAAGGAGAGCGGCCGTATCGCCATAAACTTACTGCGAACGAACCAGAAATTGTGTCAGCGCGGCTGTCTGAGGCGCTTTTGGATCCCTATGATGAGCTTCTCATTCTCGGATTTCGGGCGACAAACCAGCCAGCGTATCCGTTCAAGTGGCTTCACCCTCGGCAGGTAGATCTCGACTACGGGGCCGCGCTCACC
>DATDGA010000268.1:0-2953 GCA_036522335.1 Burkholderiales bacterium | reverse complement strand
GCTCTAAGGAGCGTGGTCTTGCCCACGCCGTTGCGGCCGAGAAGCGCCGTGACCTTCCCGTCCGGCACCTCGAACGAAAGGTCGCGCAGGATATGGCTGCCCCCGTAGTACTGATTGAGGTTTGAGACCGACAGCATTTTCTTGAGAAAAATCCTTGTCAAAAAACTAACGACCCAGATACACCTCGATCACTTTCGGATCGTTCTGCACCTGCTCCATCGGGCCTTCCGCGATCACGCTCCCCTCGTGCAGCACCGTGACCTTGCGCGCGATTTTCTCGATGAACGCCATGTCGTGCTCGACCACGACCAGCGAATGCTTGCCGGCGAGCGACAGGAACAGCTCCGCAGTACGCTCGGTCTCCTCGTCGCTCATGCCCGCCACCGGCTCGTCGAGCAGCAGCAGCCGCGGCTTCTGCATCAGCAGCATGCCGATCTCGAGCCATTGCTTCTGTCCGTGCGAGAGCAGTCCGGCCACTTTATCCGACTCTTCCTTCAAGCGGATCAATTTCAATGTTTCGTCGATCGCGTCCCGCTCCGGCGAGGACAGCTTCGCAAAAAGCGTCTTGCGCACGCGCTTGTCGGCCTTCATCGACAACTCGAGGTTCTCGAACACGGTGTGGCGTACGAAGATGGTCGGCTTCTGGAACTTGCGGCCGATGCCGGCGTGCGCGATCTGCGACTCGGAGAGCCTGGTGAGGTCGATAGTCTGGCCGAAGAACGCGGTGCCGGCGTCGGGCCGGGTCTTGCCGGTGATGACGTCCATCATCGTGGTCTTGCCGGCGCCGTTGGGGCCGATCACGCAGCGCAGCTCGCCCGCGTCGATCGACAGCGACAGTTCGTTCAGCGCCTTGAAGCCGTCGAAGCTGACGCTGATGCCCTCCAGATACAGGACGACGCCATGCGTGAGGTCGAGCCCGGCGCTCGCCACGCGACTGCCGCCGGGGCTCGTTCCGCCGCCGATGGCCGCCGGATGGACCGCAGCGCTCGTCATGAGTGCTTCCTGATCCTGTCGAGCAGGCCCAGAACGCCCTGGGGAAGGAATATCGTGACCACGATGAAGATCAAGCCCAGGAAGAACAGCCAGTATTCCGGGAATGCCTGCGTGAAAAAGCTTTTCGCCCCGTTTACCAGCCCGGCGCCGAGCGCGGCGCCGGCCAGCGTGCCGCGGCCGCCGACCGCAACCCAGATGGCGATCTCGATCGAGTTGGCCGGCGACATCTCGCTCGGGTTGATGATCCCGACCTGCGGCACGTAAAGGGCGCCGGCGATGCCGCAGAGCACCGCCGACAGCGTCCAGATAAAGAGCTTGTAGTACATCGTGTCGTAGCCGCAGAACATGACGCGCGCCTCCGCGTCGCGGATCGCGGCCAGCACCCGGCCGAACTTCGAGGTGACGATCCAGCGCGCGGCGAGCAGCGTGCCGATCAGCACCGCGGCGCTGATCGCGAACAGCGCCATCCTGGTCTGCGGCGTGGCGATCGGGATGTCGAGGACCCGCCTGAAGTCGGTGAAGCCGTTGTTGCCGCCGAAGCCGGTGGCGTTGCGGAAGAAAAGCAGCATCGCCGCGAAGGTGAGCGCCTGGGTGATGATCGAGAAATACACGCCCTTCACCCGCGAGCGGAAGGCGAAGTAGCCAAAGACGTAGGCGAGCAGCCCGGGCACCACCACCACCAGCCAGGCGCACCACCAGAACGAATCCGAGTTCCACCACTGCCAGGGGAATTCCTTCCAGTCGAGGAACACCATGAAGTCCGGCATCGGCTGGCGGTACTGGCCGTCGGTGCCGATCTGGCGCATGAGGTACATGCCGAAAGCGTAGCCGCCCAGCGCGAAGAACAGGCCGTGCCCGAGCGAGAGGATCCCCGCGTAGCCCCAGATCAGGTCCATGGCGACGGCCACGATCGCGTAGCACATGATCTTGCCGAGCAAGGTCACCCAGTACGCGGACATGTGCAGCGGGTTCCCTGCCGGAACCGCGAGATTCAGCATCGGGAAAACGACGAAGGCGAAAAAGGCGAAGGCGCCCAATATCGTCCAGCCCCGCGCCCCGTAGAATCGGTTCATGACTCGACCGCCCTGCCCTTGAGAGCGAACATGCCTTGCGGGCGCTTCTGGATGAAGAAGATGATGAAGATCAGCACCGCGATCTTGGCGAGCACCGCGCCCTGCCAGGCCTCCAGCAGCTTGTTGGCGAACCCGAGCCCGAGCGCCGCGTAGACCGTCCCGGCCAACTGGCCGACACCGCCCAGCACGACGACCATGAAAGAGTCGACGATGTAGTTCTGGCCGAGATTGGGCCCGACGTTGTCGATCTGCGAAAGCGCGCATCCCGCGAGGCCGGCGATGCCCGAGCCCAAGCCGAATGCCCAGGTGTCGACCCGCGCGGTCGACACGCCGACGCAAGCCGCCATTTCCCGGTTCTGCGTCACGCCGCGCACGAAGAGGCCGAGCCGGGTCCTGTTCAGCAGGAGAAATATCGCAAGCAGAACGAAAAGAGCGAAACCTATGATGACGATCCTGCTCCAGGGCAGGACCACGCCGGTAAGCATCTCGACCCCGCCGGACATGAACGCCGGGTTCTCGACCTGCACGTTGGCCGCGCCGAAGAGGCTGCGCACTGCCTGGATCAGGATCAGGCTGATGCCCCAGGTGGAGAGCAGCGTTTCGAGCGGCCGGCCGTAGAGCCAGCGGATCACGCTTCGTTCGAGGACCATCCCGACGCCGGCGCTCACCAGAAACGCCGCGGGCACCGCGCAAACCAGGTACCAGTCGAAGTAAGGCGACCCCTTGAACAGGTTCTGAACGACGTAGGTCGTGTAGGCGCCGATCATGATGAGCTCGCCGTGCGCCATGTTGATCACGCCCATCAGGCCGTAGGTGATCGCGAGGCCCAGCGCCGCAAGCAGCAGGATCGAGCCCAGGCTCACGCTCGTGAACACCACCCCGAGGCG
>DATDGA010000267.1:0-8638 GCA_036522335.1 Burkholderiales bacterium | reverse complement strand
TGCACCTGCATGAGTCCCGATGCGGACTGGCCGGCGACGATCTCGAAGTGATAGGTCTCGCCGCGGATCACCGCGCCGAGCGCGATCAGCGCGTCGTACTTTTCCGTGTTGGCGAGCTTCTGCAGGGCGAGCGGCGCTTCCAGCGCGCCCGGCACGCTGATCACCGTGAGTGCGGTCACGTGCAGTTCCGCCAGCCGCTTGCGACAGGCCTCGAGCATCGCGAGGCCGATGCGCTTGTTGAAGCGCGAGCGCACGATCCCGATCCGCAGGCCTTCGCCGCTCGAGTCGAACTCGATCTCCGCCATCAGCCGTCCCGCGCCTTGGCGGGTTTTTCGACGTAACCGGCGATCTCCAGCTCCCATCCGGCCATGCTGGGCATCTTGCGGGGCGCCGCCATGAGACGCATCCTGCCGACCTTGAGATCGCGCAAGATCTGCGCACCGATACCGTAGGTGAGAAAGTCCATCCTCGCCGGCGCCTTCGGCCGCCCGGCGGAGGCGACGCGCTCGATCAGCTGTCCTGCGCCTTCCGAGCAGTTGAGCAGCACCATGATCCCCTTGCCTTCGTCGGCGATTCTCTCCAGTGCGTCGTCCACCGACCAGGAGTGCGTTCCCTGGCCGGCGTCGAGAAGATCGAGGAGCGACAGCGGCTCGTGCACGCGCACCAGCGTCTCCTTGTCCGGCGAGATCTCCCCGCGCGCGAGCGCAAGGTGCGTTTCTCCGGTGAGTTTCTCGAGGTAGGCGATCAGCCGGAACGGCCCGAAGCGCGTCGCTATCGAGCGCTCGGTCACGCGCTTGACCAGCGATTCGTTCTGGCTGCGGAAGCGGATCAGGTCGGCGATCGAACCGATCTTGAGTCCGTGATGTTTGGAGAATTCGATCAGGTCGGGCAGCCGCGCCATGCTGCCGTCGTCCTTCATGATCTCGCACAGCACCGCCGCAGGATAGATTCCGGCGAGTTGCACCAGGTCGCAGCAGGCTTCCGTATGACCGGCGCGCACCAGCACCCCGCCGTTCTGCGCGATCAGCGGGAACACGTGGCCCGGCTGAACGATGTCCGCCGGCGTCGCCTTCGACGAAGCGGCGACCTTGATGGTGTGGGCGCGATCGGCCGCGGAAATGCCCGTGGTCACGCCCGAGGCCGCTTCGATGGACACCGTGAAGTTCGTGCCGTGCACCGAGCGGTTGCGCGCCACCATCGGAAGGAGGCTCAGGCGTTCGGCGTGCGCCTCGGTGATCGGCATGCACACCAGGCCCCGGCCGAACTTCGCCATGAAATTGACCTTTTCGGCGGTAACGAACTCCGCGGCGAAGATGAGGTCGCCCTCGTTCTCGCGATCTTCGTCGTCGACGAGCACCGCCATCCGGCCTGCTTTCAGCTCGGCGATGATTTCCGGGATCGAATTGAGGCTCATGAGGTCGACCGATTTCCGAGCGCAAATTTTACGCCTATCGGCGACGGGCCGTGCCTCGCGCGCCCAGAGTGCCAACGACGCGTCGAAACACAGCGCGCCGACAAACGAAAAGGGGCGCTTGCGCGCCCCTCGCGTCCGGCCCGTTCTGCCTTACTGCTCCGCCCCCGGTTCCTGCCCCTCGATCCTCTCGCGGATGCGTGCGCCCTTGCCCGAGAGTTTGCGCAGGTAGTAGAGCTTGGCGCGGCGCACATCGCCTTTGCGCTTGAGCTCGATCGAATCGATCAGCGGCGAGTAGGTCTGGAAAGTGCGCTCCACTCCCTCGCCAGAAGATACCTTGCGCACGGTGAACGAGGAGTTGATGCCGCGATTTTTCTTCGCGATCACCACGCCCTCGTAGGCCTGCACGCGCTTGCGCTCGCCTTCGATGACGCCGACGTTGACGATCACCGTGTCCCCCGGGGAAAACTCGGGGAGCTTCTTCCCCATGCGCTTGATTTCTTCTTCTTCCAGCTTCTGAATGATGTTCATCGTACTGCTCCTTTGTGCACTGTGCCGCCGGAGATCCTTCGGCCTGCGGCCTCAGGATGACTGCAAGACCTTGTCATCCCGAGCGCTAGCGAGGGATCTCCTCTCGCAATGACGGCTCTACGTTAGCCTTTCATCTCCTGCTTGAATTCTTCAAGCAGCTTACTCTCTGTCTCGCTCATGCCGCGCCGCTCGAGCAGCTCGGGCCTGCGGAGCCAAGTGCGCCCCAGCGACTGCTTCAGCCGCCAGCGCTCGATATGCGCGTGGTGCCCCGACATCAGCACCGGCGGCACCGCCTCGCCCGCATACGTCTCCGGCCGCGTGTACTGCGGGCAGTCGAGCAAGCCGTTCACGAACGAGTCCTGCTCCGCCGACATCCCGTCTCCGAGCGCCCCCGGCAACTGCCGCACCACTGCGTCGATCAGCACCATCGCCGCGAGCTCTCCGCCCGAGAGGACGTAGTCGCCGATCGACAACTCCTCGTCCACGCTGCGGCGTATCAGTCGCTCGTCCACGCCCTCGTAACGTCCGCACAGCAGCACCAAGTGCGTTTCTCCTGCGAGCGCCATCACCTTGCGGTGATCCAGCGTCGCCCCTTGAGGCGAGAGATGGATCACTTTCGCTGCACCTTCCGCCGCAGCCTTCGCTGCCGCGATCGCCTTTTCCAGCGGCTCGACCAGCATCACCATGCCCGGCCCGCCTCCGTACGGTCTATCGTCGACCGTGCGGTAATTGTCCGTCGTGAAATCCCGCGGATTCCACAGCGCGAGGCTCCACAGCCCCTGCTCAAGCGCCCTGCGCGTCACACCCGAGTCGGTGACCGCCCCGAACATCTCCGGGAACAGCGTCACGCACTCGAAGCGGATCACCAGTCCGCGCCCCACTCCACTTCGACCGTGCCGGCGTCGAGATCGACCCTGCGGATCACGTCCGCGGCGACCGGCAAGAGGCGCTCCGTGCCTTCGTGGTCGACGCACATCACGTCGTGCGCGCCGTTGTCGAAAAATCCCGTCACCCGGCCGATGCGCTTGCCCTGGCCGTTCACCACTTCCAGTCCGACCAGGTCGGCCTGGTAGAACTCGTGCTCCGCGGGCTTCGGCAGTTCCTCGCGCCTCAGCGCCACCTCGAATCCCCGGTACGCGCCGGCCTGCTCCGGATTCTCGCAACCCTCGAAGCGTGCCACCAGATACGCGCCGCCGTGCTCGCGGCACTCAACGACCGCGACCTTGCTGTGCTCTCCCGGCTTGCCGACCCACCACGAGGAAAACTTGCCGAGATTGCCGCTTCCGTCGCCGAAAGGCTGGACCTTCAGCGCGCCCTTCACGCCCCAGGGCGCCATCACGCGCCCCATCAACACCATTTTGGTTGGCGTCGCCAACCCGATCGCTACTTGGCCGCGGCCTCAGCCGGCGCCTTGTAGCCCTTGAACAAGCGCGCCACCGTGGGGCTGAGCTTCGCGCCCTTGCCCCGCCAAAAACTGAGCCGGTCGGTCGCGAAACGCAGCGACTCGTGGCCCGCGGGCGCTTTCGGATCGTAGAAACCGACGCGCTCGATGAAACTCTTGCCGGCAGCCCTGCGCGAATCGGCGACCACCACATTGAAAAAGGGCCGCTTCTTGGCCCCGCCGCGCGAAAGACGAATCACAACCATGATGGAATGACCGGAGCGGAAAAGGGCGTGATTTTACGCGAGGTTAGGTGAGGTTGGCAAGGGAAAAGCGCGCTTCGCATGTCGCCGCGACACTTTCTCTTGGTTGGGCCAAGAAAGAGTTGGAATGGTGATTTTCTCAAGCAAACTCCAACCCGAGCTGCGTTCACGCAACCGCACTCCCTTCCAAAAGAATTCCCCGCCGAAGCGGGGAATTCTTTTCAGGCATCTGTCGTCGCTACCGCCTATCTGACCCGCTTCCACACGTTGGTGTTGACTCTGCCGGCCAGCGTCGACGGATTGATGTACACCAGATCCTCCGCGGTCAGAGTCTTGACGACCCGCTTGAACGCCGCCCCGTTCTGGTTCGGGAACGAGCTGCGTTCGATGTTGAGGGTCAGTACGCCGTCGGCTTCGCTGAGCGAGTATGTCCCGTAATACGAAAGCACCCCGTGCGCGACGGCCTTGTTTTCTTCCGGTGTCGTCTTGAGGCGGTCGTTGGAGGCGAGTTTCGGAAACTCGGACATGATCTGAAGAGAGAAGCGGATGCCGTCGAAGGTGAGCAGGCCCTTGGGATTGACGCCCTCGACCAGCGGAAGCTTCGTGCCGTCCTTGGCCACCGATTCCGCCGAAACGAACGTCCAGTTTCCGATGAGCAGCTTCTTCGAGACCGGACCTCTTTGCTGGGCCCAGGCTCCGGCGGCTCCAAACAGCGTCAAGCCGACGAAAACCGCGACTAGCTTGCGAATCGACCTTTCCATCGCATCACCCTCCTCTCGAGACCGCGCACGACAAAAAAACCCCGCCGAAGCGGGGTTCCTTCAATCAAACATTCTCACGCCGGTACCGGCACCTTCACCTCGGTTTTCTTTCCCGGCGAGGCCGGCTTGGCCGGTGCCGTCGTTGGTGTCTGCTTCTTCAGTTCCTCGGTCTTTTCCATCGCCCTGCGCATTTCTTCTGCGCGTTGCCGCCAGTAAAGCTCGTCGATTTCGTAGCACATGGTTCCTCCGGAAGAGTGACTGATGTCCTCCCGTCCTGCCGACTGCGAAATCATGCTACGCCCGGGGCGGGGCAATATCAACCCGAGACCCGTCACGACGGCAGGAAGTCGATGGGATAGGTCACCACCATTGCGTCCACGGCCTTCGCGCCGAAATCGAACTGCTTGATGCGCACCAGCAATTTGCGCTCGAGATCCGGCGAACGCAGTTCGCTCGAGACGAGCTGGCAATCCAGTACCTGCCCCGAGGGCGCGATCGTGAGCTTCACCACGACCTTGCCCTGGAGAGTCGGGTCTTCGCGCAGCGCGCGGTTGTAGATCGCGTAGATCGAACCCTTGTTGCGGTCGAAGATGAGCTTGATGTCCTCGATCGAGCGCGATGCCTTGCCGCTGCCGCCGCGGCGCACCGTGCCTCCGCCGCCCGCGCCGCCGCCACCATCGCCGCCCATGACCCCTTCGACCGCCGTGGTGGAACGACCCGCGAGTCCGCCGCCGCCGGTGTCGCGGCTCAGCGACCCGGTATTGATTCCGCCGCTGCCGCGGGTGGCATTCGAGGCGATCAAAGCGCGCGACGGAAGCCCCGGGCTCTTGCCGGCGCCCACGCCCGGCCCGGAACCGGACCCGACACCGGGGCCCGGTTTGATGTCTTTTTGAAATTGCGCTGCAACCGGAGCACCGCGCAAATCGGCGAGCTCGTTCTTCATCGCCAGCAGACCCACGCCCGAAGCCCGGCGGCGCGCAGCCTCGATCCTTTCCCCCGGTGCCTTGGCCGGCTCGGGCTTGCGCGCTTCGGTAACCGGCGGCTTCTTCGGTTCCGGTTTCGTAACTTCAGGCTGGGGCTTGGCCGCCACCTCGGGCTCCGGTTTCTTCACCACGACCGGTGGCGGTGCCGGCTGGCGTTCGAGCAGCAGCTTCGCGAGCCGCGGCGGCAACTCCTCTTCCTTGCTGCGATCCACCTTCGGCACCGGCAACCATGGCATGATCAAGCTGAAGAGGAGGCAAACGAGCAGCACGCGCTTGAGGATGCGGCGGAAGCGCGCTTCTTCCTCCGGGGAAACCGTCCACGGCAACAGCCCGGGACGGTAGTAGGCGAAGGTCGCGGTCATTACGCCTTGCCCTTCTGAACCACGGCAAAGGAGATGTCGCTGTAGTCGGCACGCGCGCAAGTCACCATGATCTTGCGCAGCAGCCGGTACGGAATCTCCTTGTCTCCCATGATCGTGATCGCCTTGTTGCGGGCCTCCTTCTCCTTGCGGACGAGCTGGTGTCCGGCGTGATAGTCCAGCTCGGCCTTGAGCGGCCCGATGAGATCGCCGTCGGCATTCATCGCGTCGGACACCGAGGACACCTTGCGTCCCTGGACCAGGATTTCCTGGTTGCTCACCAGGACGACCAGGGTTTCCTTCGGAGTCTTTTCGGCCGTGGACTCCGGCAACCTCACCGCCTTGGTGCTCGGCAACACCTCCACCTCCGATGCATTGGCGAGGAGGAAGAAAATCAGAATGGTGAAAATGTCTATCAGCGAAACCAGGTTGAGGTCCACCGACAGCTTGTTGCGCGCGTGCCGCTCGGCCCGCTTCTGCAAGGGCGAGAGCTTCATGACGCCCTCCCCGATTTCGCCGGCGCCCGGGTCCCGACCGGCGCATCGCCGATGGAAATCTCCGGAAACAAGTCGACGTGGCTGATACGACTAGACCCGGTGGTCCTCACCGCGCGCACGGCATCCATGGTCTGCACCAGGACGTCGTAGGACGTATCGGGCTCGGCGAGAATCGTCGCTTCGACCTTGTCCGGATAGCGCGTCTTCAGTTGCTGCATCAGCGCCGACAGGGCCGGGAAGTCGTACCCCTTGTTCGTGTTTTCGACGCGCCGTATTAGGCCTCCCATACGGTCCTGGATCTCGAGCGCGTCGCGGCGGATCACGATCTCGAGCTGCAGATCGCCCTTCAGCTGGTCGAACCCGGACGATTGCGCCGGCAGGCTCAGTTCCAGCACCGCCAGCCGCGAAAACACCGTCGTGGTGAGCAGAAACGGCACCAGCACCACGATCATGTTCATGAACGCGGTGATGTCCAGCCCCAGCCCGTGCTTGCGCAGGCGTCGGACGCGGGTGCTCATTTGGTCGGCGCCGGTTCGGCCTTCACGCGCTCGACCAGATTCAGGAAGCTGATCTTGGCCACCTCCAGGCTATCCACGATCTCGCTGGTACGCGCCTGAAGGAAGGCGTGAATCAGCAGGAACGGGATCGCCACCATCAGCGCGAACGCCGTGTTGTTCATCGCGATCGAGATACTGGCCGACAGCAGCTCGGCCTTCTCCGCCGGATTCACCTGCGCCACCGCGGTAAAGGCCTTGATCAGGCCGATGATGGTGCCGAGCAGGCCGACCAGCGTGATCACGTTGGCGAAGGTGGCGATGTAGTGCGTGCGCTTCTCCAGCCGCGGCACGATCTCCATCATGCCCTCTTCCATGGCGGCATCGAGGTCCTCGCGCCGCCGCGCGCTCTTCACGCGCCGCAGCCCGCTGTTCACGATCTTGCCGATGGCGGTCTTGGATTTGGAAGTCGCGGAATAGGCCTCCTGGAACTCGCCGCCCTGCAGCAGCGGCAGCAACTCATCCCACATCTTGCGGTTGCTTCGGCGCGCGTGGCTGAGATAGAAGAAGCGCTCCAATGCGATTGCCAGGCCGACCGCCATGATCAGGATGCTGGGGTAAATGAAAACCCCGCTGTCCTGGAAGAACTTGACTACGGTACTGTAGGTATTCATTGCTCACCCTCCGGAAAAAAATGGATGTGGTTCATTTCCTAAGATCTTTGTTTGGCCCCGGCCCGGCGCCCGGTGGCGGCGCCTGCAGCAAAAAATGGTAGCGTACCTGCCGCTCGAACACGTCGCGGTCCACCGGCGAAAGCACCTCGTCCATCAGGCTCGACGCGGGCCGGCCGACCAGCTCGGTCGGCAGCGGCTGTTTCCACGGGACGATGTACAGCACCTTCGGCAATTCGCGGCTGCCGAGAATCTGCGTGCCTTCGAGATCCGCGCGGTCGGCCGCCCACGCCGGCAAAGCGAGCCACGAGAACAACGCGAGGAAAATAGTTTTCAGTTTCATCCGCTCTTACCTCCTTTGGCCTGTTCGGCGGCGCGATTGCGCTGCTGCAGATCGACGATCCATTTCGCCACCGTTCCGGCTTCGCGCGGCGTCAACTCCTGGTAGCGCTGATAGTGCAGCATGGCCTTCGCGGTGTCCTGCAAATAAAGATCGTACAAAATTCCGATATTGAGATGCGCGTAGGCGTAGTTAGGATCGAGATCGAGCGCCTTGTCGTAGTAGCGGCGCGCGTCGTCGAATTTGCCCTCGCGCCGCGACATCATGCCGAGCTCGTTGTAATAGACGGCGCGATCGGGATTGAGACGGATTGCCTGCTTGAACGATTCGAGCGCCTGGCCTGAGCGCCCGGTGCGCGCGTAGAGAATGCCGAGATTCGCGTGCGGGCCGGACAGCTCCGGCTCGCGGCGTATCACGGCGAGCAGCATGCGCTCGGCCTCGGGATAGCGGCCGGCGCCGAGCGCGATCAGCGCCTGCTGGTACATCTGGCGGGATTCCGCGTTCACCGGCGGCTCCGCCTTCACCGGCGCGGCTGCTGGCGGCTCTCCCTTGACCGTCTTCGGCACGGGCGGTTCCGCCTTCAGCGTCTTCGGCGCCGACGCCTCGCCCGACGACGGCATCAACGTCTCGCAACCCGCGAGAGAAACGGCAACCATCATGATTGCAAGCCGCGCTATTCCGCTAGTGCAGCGCATCGATGACCACCTCGCCTTTTTCAACCTTGGCATAGCGCACCGGGCGCAGCTTGACTAGCGCGGTGAAACTCTTTTTCACCCACTCATCGTAAATACCGCCGCGCACGCGCCGTGCGTTGATCTCGTGCAACTCGATCGCCTTTTCCTCGAACGGAAACGCCTGCTCTTCGAGCATGACGTTGTATTGCTCCAACTCGTCCTTGGACAATTTCCTGGGCCGCTGCGAATCGAGCAGGGCCTTGCCGAAGTCGT
>DATDGA010000266.1:0-1781 GCA_036522335.1 Burkholderiales bacterium | reverse complement strand
CGGACAAACATCGCCTGGTGATCCACGGCCTGGTGAAGCGGCCCCTGGTATTCACCCTCGACAGCCTCTCCCGCTATCCGATGGTGTCGCGCTTTTCCTTCGTCGAATGCGGCGGCAACAGTGCGCCGATGTTCTCGAAGGAGCCGATCCAGGCGAGCGTGCAGGCGCTGCACGGCCTTGCGTCCTGCGCCGAATGGACCGGCGTGAAGCTCTCGACTCTGCTCGACGAGACCGGCATCGACCCGAAGGCGAAGTGGATCGTCGCCGAAGGCGCGGACTCGCTCGCGCTTTCCCGCAGCGTGCCGGTGAAGAAGGCGCTCGACGACGCCATGATCGCGCTCTACCAGAACGGCGAGCGCCTGATGCCCGGTAACGGTTATCCGATGCGGCTCCTCCTGCCGGGGTACGAAGGCAACATGAACGTCAAGTTCCTGCGGCGCCTGAAGTTGGTCGAAGCCCCGGCGATGAGCTACTACGAGACCCGGACCTATTCGCAGATCCTGCCGAACGGAAAGGCATTCAGGTTTTATTTCCTGCAGGAGGTGAAGTCCTTCATCACGCAGCCCTCGCCGGGGCTTGCGATGAGAGGACCGGGCTTCTACGAAATTTCCGGTATCGCTTATTCGGGCAACGGACGAATCTCGAAGGTAATGGTCTCGGCCGATGGCGGCAAGAGTTGGGGAGAGGCTGCTCTGCAGGCGCCGGTGCTCTCCAAGGCCTTCACGCGCTTTCGCATGCCGTGGCGCTGGGACGGCGGACCGGCGGTATTGCAGAGCCGCGCGTGGGACGAATCCGGCAACGTGCAGCCGACCCGCGCCCAGTTCGTCGCCGAGCGCGGCGAAACGAAGAACGTCCCGCCGGTCCTCGGTTTCCCCAACCAGCACTACAACAGCCTCACCAGTTGGGCGGTCGACGGCAAAGGGGAGGTGAAGCATGTTTACGCATAGGCTTCAGCGCGCGCTCGCGCTTGTGCTTGCTTTCGCTTCGAGCGCTGCCTTCGCCGACGGACCCAACCTCGGCAGGCCGATCGATCCGTCCGACATCGCGCCCTGGGACATCAGCATCCTGCCCGACGGCACCGGCTCGCCGCCGGGCAGCGGCACCTCCGCGCAAGGCGCTCCGATCTTCGCGCAGAAGTGCGCGATGTGCCACGGCGAAGGCGGCAAGGGTGGGGTGGCCGCGTCGGTAGTGGGCGGCGGCCCGCTCGACCGGATCGAAGCGGTGAAGACCATCGCCAACTTCTGGGGATATTCCACCACGGTTTTCGACTTCATCCGGCGCGCGATGCCATGGCAGCAGCCGAGGACGCTCACCAACGACGAAGTCTACGCGCTCACCGCCTACATCCTCGCGTTGAACAAGATCATCGCCGAGAAGGACGTGATGGACGCGAAGACGCTGCCGCAGGTGAAGATGCCGAACCGGGATGGATTCATCATCCGCTTTCCGGACAGGATCTAGAAAAACTCCCAGGGGAGTTGGACATGGAGCGACGTGCACGTCGAGCGCTGCTTGCTTTCCTTGCGGCGACCGTTGCGACGATTTCAGGTGTTCATGCTCAGGACAGTCCCTACCGCGAGGACGGCTGGGCAAAACTTCCCGACGCGAGGAAATGGGGACAGACGAGCGCGGTCGACATCGATCGCCACGGCAACATCTGGGTGTTCGAGCGGTGCGGCGCGAATTCCTGCATCGGCTCGAACGTCGCGCCGCTGGTCAAGCTCAGCCCCTCGGGCAAATTTCTCAAGAGCTTCGGCGCGGGGATGTTTGCGTTTCCTCAT
>DATDGA010000265.1:0-9668 GCA_036522335.1 Burkholderiales bacterium | reverse complement strand
TCCATTCGCTCGGAAAACCGGCTTCCGCAGGCCGGAACAATGCCCCGGCGACCTGTCACCATCTCATCAGTCTGTACGAGGTCGCCGAACTGACCGGCCGCGCACTGGCCAGCATCTCGACCGACCCTTGGGTCATTTTTCTGCTGGTGAACGTGCTGCTGTTCCTGCTCGGCACCTTTCTCGACATGGCGCCCACCATCCTCATCTGCACGCCGATCTTCCTGCCCATCTGCCAGCACTACGGCATGAGCCCGGTGCAGTTCGGCATGGTGATGCTGATCAACTGCGCGCTGGGGCTGAACACGCCTCCGGTGGGTACCACGCAGTTCGTCGGCTGCGCCATCGGTGGAGTGTCGATCGGCTACGTCATGAAGACCATCTGGCCGTTCTACGGCGCGCTGATCGCGGCGCTGATGCTGGTGACCTACGTCCCGGCGTTCTCGCTTGCGTTGCCGAACCTGTTCCTGAAGTAGGGGCTCCATGATCCGAATCGAAACCCGAAAGGCCTGATAGCGTGAACTCCGCAGAAATCGCGCTCATCGTCGGCGCAGGCGGCGGCCTCTCGGCCTCGCTCGCGCGCCTGCTCGCGAAGGAAGGGATGCGCGTCGCGCTTGCGGCGCGCGACACCGCCAAGCTCAATTCCCTCGCGAAGGAAACCGCGGCGCTGCCGGTTGCCTGCGACGCCGCCGACCTGCGGCAGGTCGAGGCGATGTACGGCGCGGTCGAGGCCAGGTGGGGCGTGCCGGACCTCGTCGTCTACAACGCGGGCTACCGCGCGCGCGGTCCTCTCGTCGATCTCGATCCCAAGGAGGTGGAGCGTACCATCGCGGTCACGGGCTACGCGGGATTTCTCGTGGCGCAGGCCGCGGCGAGACGCATGCTCGCGCGCGCCGCAGGGTCCGCCGCGCCAGATTCCGCGCGGCAATGCGCGGGCGCGATCTTTTTCACCGGCGCATCGGCGAGCGTGAAGGGCTACGCCGAGTCCGCGCCCTTCGCGATGGGAAAATTCGCACTGCGCGGCCTCGCTCAGAGCATGGCGCGCGAGCTCGCCCCCAAGGGAATTCACGTCGCGCACTTCGTGATCGACGGCGGAATCTCGACGGGTGCCGGCGATTCCCGCGCACCTGCGCGCGGCGCCGACGGGATGCTCCTGCCCGACGAGATCGCGAAGAACTACCTCCACGTCTATCGCCAGCACCGCAGCGCCTGGACCTGGGAGGTCGAACTGCGGCCCTGGGTCGAGCGGTTCTGACGGCCACGCCTGCAGCGTCCGGGCATCCGGTCTGAGCTTCCTTTAGGCGTCCGGCGCGGCGGCCCCGGCATCTTTCGCGGAGCCCGGCTGGAGCGTGAAAAAGAAAATCGCGCCTTCGCCGGGCCGGGACTCGGCCCAGACGCGGCCGCCGTGCCGGACGATGATTCTTTGGACGACGGCAAGGCCCACGCCCGTTCCCTCGAACTCATCCTGCGTGTGGAACCGCTGGAAAACGCCGAAAAGCCGGTGGGATTGACGCATGTCGAAGCCCGCGCCGTTGTCCTTCACGTAATAGACGGCCGTGCCGCCCGTCGCCTCCGCCGGCCGGCATCCGACCTCGATCAGCGCGGGGTGCCGGCCGCGGGTGTACTTGACCGCATTGCCGATCAGGTTCGCAAGCACCTGCTTGAGGAGTGCGGGATCCGCTTGCGCGGTCCCAAGGTCGCCGACGGTAAATTCGATCCTGCGATCGGCGTAGGCGATGCGCTGGTCCGCGATGACCTGGTTCGCAAGCTCGGCGGGCCGCACCGGCTGGGTCCTGAGGGGCTGACGTCCGAGGCGCGCGAAGGCAAGCAGGTCCTCGATCATTTGCGCCATCTGCCGAGTGTTCGTGCGTACCACGCCCAGGATCCGGCGCGCCTCCGGGTCCATCCGCTCGAAAAAATCTTCCTCGAGAATCCTTGCAAAGCCGTCCACTGCACGCAGCGGTGCGCGAAGGTCATGCGAGACCGAAGAGGAAAACGCGTCCAGGTCCCTGTTCAGGGCCGCGAGTTCGTCGGATTTCCGCTCCACCAGCCGGCGCTCGCGGCGCTCGCTCTCGTTCGCCTCGACGAGACGCGCGTAGAGTTTGCCGTTCTCGAGCAGGAGCACGATCAGTACGAAGCTCGCAGCGAGCAGCCCGTAGATCCGGCCGGCATAGAAGCCGAGATCGAAACGGCCGGCGTTGAGTACTGCGGACAAGGCGATGTCGAAGATCCACGCGCACATCACCACCATGAGCCACAGGTCGAGCACCGAGTGCGGCCGCTTGCGCCACAGGGCGGCGAGCGCGACGAAGCTCAGCATCCAAGCGCCAGATAAGACGACATGTCCTTGGGCGGCGATGCGGTTACCCTCCATGACCGCGGGGAGAGCACTTTGCCATGCCGTCGCGAAAAGCGTGAGCCCGCACACGACGACGAGAACTGCCGTCACGCCAGCCAGTATGGCGGCGCCGGCGCGACCGCGCGGCAAGTTCGTCTCTTGCCTTTCGTCCTTGAGCAGCGCATAAGCGACGACGAGGAGCGGAAAGCCAACATGCCAAAAAATATACAACCAGGCCGTGCTGTGCGGCCCCGCGCCAAGCAGGCCGGTGGGAGAGAACAGGCCGGGAAAACTGAGCGCGTGCGCAACGGTCATGAAGGCCGTGAACAGGTAGCCGCTGGACAGCACGAGCAGCGCCCGAGACCGCAGGAAGCCGAACTGACCGAACAGCAGGACCGCCGTGATCAGATCGTTGATCACGAGCGCCGATGCCAAAATTGGAATGAAAGCCGGCACCGGCGCGAGCTGCAGCTTCGCAAACGGCGCCGACGCCAGGAAGACCGCGACGGACACGAGCACGACCGCCAGCGCGAGTCGGAACTCGCGGCGACTCACGGGCAGTGTCGACAGGAATACCGGGCGCTCATCTGCTGTTGACTCTTGCACCATGGGCGAATTCGGTACCGCTGGGTTGCGCAAGCCGTGATTTTGAACCACGGCCGCCAAGTATTCTAAGCAAGTCACGACAATTTCGGGCAAATGCGATGTGTAGTGTTTTCCTTACAAAGGCATCAGGGTTTTCCTGACATCGCGCGAAAGCTCGTTATTGACAGCGCGAAATTACGCCGATAAGGTTCTAAAAGCTTGAAGTTTTTCGGGTATTCCTCTATGGTCAGTTGCATCGGGGAGTAGGAAGCCCAAAGAGGCCAAGGCAGACGGGAATGACCGGGCCAGGATGGGAGCGGGACTCAGAATCTTGATGGTGGAGGACGTCGAGGCCGACGCCCTTCTTGCCGCGCGCGAACTCAAGCGCGCCGGCCTTGCTGTGGACTCGCGCCGCGTCGAGCGCGAAGGGGACTTCCGGCGCGAGCTGGGCGAATTCCGTCCCGATGTCATCCTCTCGGATTTCAACATGCCGCATTTTGACGGCATGTCTGCGCTCGCGATCGCGCGCGAAACCGTTCCTGACGTTCCGTTCATCTTCCTCTCTGGCACCCTCGGCGAGGACTACGCCATTCGTGCGCTCAAGAATGGCGCGACCGACTATGTACTCAAGAACAACCTGGTGCGCTTGCCGCCGGCGGTCGAGCGTGCGGTGAGCGAGGCGAAGGCGCGCGTCGAGCGCAGGCGCGGCGAGCAGTTGCTCGCGCTCGAGCACACGGTGGTCCGGCACATTGCGGACGCCGACAACGCCTCCGCCGGGCTGAAAGCGGTCATACGAGCGGTATGTGAGACCGAGGGCTGGGACCTCGGCCGGTACTTCGGCATGGACGAGAAGGCCGGGCTCCTGCGTTTCGAGGAACACTGGTGCATCCCCGAGCGCCCGCTCCAGGATTTCATAGAGAGTTCGCGCGACGTGACGTTTACCCCGGGCGCGGGGCTGGTGGGCGTCGCCTGGCAGTCGGAAGAGCCGCTGTGGTCCACCGATACCACCACCGATCGCCGTGTCCGGCAGGCGGACCTGTCGCACAAGTTTGCAATCCACGGCGCGTTCGTCATTCCGATCGTGTCCGAAGGCAAGAAGATCGGTGTCCTTGCCTTTTCCAGCCGTCAGAACCGCGAGCCCGATGAACGTCTGCTTCGCGCGATGCAGGTGATCGGCACGCAGATCGGGCAGTTCCTCGCGCGCCAGGAGCAGCAGCGCCACATCGCCCGCCTCAACCGCATTTACGCGGTGCTGAGCGGGATCAACTCGACCATCGTACGCGTCCAGGATCGCGACGAGCTGTTCCGCGAAGCTTGCCGCATCGCGGTCCGTGCCGGAGGATTCCGCCTGGCGTGGATCGGCGCCGTGGACCGGCAGGCAAACAGGCTCGAGCCGGTGGCCTGGGAGGGCGCGGGCGGGGACTACATCGAGCTGATGCCGCTCGGACTCACCGAGGACGGGCGCGAACGATTCGGCCTGGCGGGTCTTGCGATCGAGCAACGCAAGGCGATGATCGCCGACGACATGACCAAGGACCCGAGGGTCCATCTGGGCAAGGAGGCCCTCGCACGCGGTTTCCGCTCGCTCGCCATGTTGCCGCTGTTCGTTTCGAATGAGCCGGTCGGTCTGCTCGCGCTGTACGCCGAAGCGCCCGGATTCTTCAACCAGGAGGACGAGATGCGGCTGCTCCTCGAACTGGCCGGGGACATCGGCTTCGCCCTTGATCACATCGAGAAGGCCGACCGGCTCAACTACCTAGCCTATTACGATCCGCTCACCGGGCTCGCCAACGCGACGCTTTTCCGCGAGCGCCTTGCGCGCTACGTGGACGCGGCGCGCGAAGCCGGGCACAAGCTCGCCCTGGTCCTGACCGACGTCGACCGGTTCAAGACCATCAACGATACGCTCGGCCGGCCGGCCGGCGACGAGCTGCTCAAGCAGATCGCACGCCGCTCGGCGCGCGACTCGCATAACCCGGGCGAAATCGCGCGCATCGCCGCCGACCGCTTCGCTTCGGTGCTGCCGCGGGTGAACGTCGAGGAGAACACGGGACGGCTGATCGAACTGAGGCACAACGAATGCTTTGGCACGCCGTTCGAGGTGAACGGTTCCGAGCTGCGCGTCGCGGCCAAGGCCGGGATCGCGATGTTCCCGGAGGACGGAGCCGACGCCGACACGCTTTTCAAGAACGCCGAAGCGGCGCTGAAAAAAGCGAAGGAGACCAACGAGCCCTACCTCTTCTACACGCAAAAGCTGACCGAGAAGGTCGCCGAGCGGCTTTCCCTGGAGAACAAGCTGAGGCAGGCGCTCGAAAAAGAG
Source organism: Burkholderiales bacterium (assembly GCA_036522335.1). GTDB lineage: Bacteria > Pseudomonadota > Gammaproteobacteria > Burkholderiales > SG8-39 > VBDM01. The sequence continues at coordinate 4,428 of DATDGA010000265.1, read as the reverse complement.
GAATTCATCCTGCACTACCAGCCGAAGGTCGAGACCGAAACGAGGCGCATCGTCGGCGTTGAAGCGCTGATCCGCTGGATGAGTCCCGAGCGGGGCCTCGTGCCGCCGCTCGAGTTCATCCCGCTGCTGGAGGAAACCGGACTCATCATCGAAGTCGGCACGTGGGCACTGGGGCAGGCCGTGCGCGACCACGAGCACTGGGTTGAACAGGGCCTGCGCACTTTGCGCGTCGCCGTCAATGTCTCCGCGATCCAGCTGCGCAAGGCGAATTTCATCGCAGTCGTCGAAGAGGCGATCGGGCGGGGCGCGACGCCGCACGGGCTTGACCTGGAGATCACCGAGAGCCTGCTCATGGAGGAGATTACCGCCAACGTCGAGAAGATGAAGGCGCTGCGCGAGCTCGGCGTAGGCGTCGCCATCGACGACTTCGGCACCGGCTACTCGTCGCTCGGCTACCTCACCAAGCTGCCGGTGCAGTCGCTCAAGATCGACCGCTCCTTCATCATCACCATGTTGACCGAGCCCGGCACGATGACGCTCGTCCAGACCATCATCTCGCTCGCGAGCTCGCTGCGGCTGAAGGTCGTCGCCGAAGGGGTCGACTCGGAAGACCAGGCGAACTGCCTGCGGCTTTCGCGTTGCGACGAGATGCAGGGCTACCTGATCAGCAAGCCGGTGCCGCGCGACAATATCACGGTGCTGCTCCGGGAGAAGGAAACGAAAGTCTCGGAGGCGAGATAGGGGTAGCGCGTGCGGCGAAGCTCCGCGGCTTGCAGGAAAGGCGAAGCTCGCCCGCGCCCGCCTTCAGCGTTTTGCCGGTCGGAAAACGAGGAAGTACTGGTTAGGCAGGAAGGCGTGTTCCTCGACGAACGCGTAGCCCGCGTTGACGAGTTCGGAGCGCACGCGCTCCGGTGAGATGCGCTCGCGCTTCGGCGGGCCCATAGTGGCGTTCTTGCTGAAGTCGATGACGGCGATCCGCCCTCCGGCTTTTAGCGATCCCTGGAGCCTGCGGAAATATTCCTCGCGCCCGGCGATGTGGTGGTACACGTCGACCATCAGGATCAGATCCACTTTCGCGGGCAGCCGCGGATCGTCCGGCGCTCCGGCGAGTGAAACGAGATTCGCGAGGCCCTCGCGTTTGGCGCGCTCGGCGAGGTACTTCACCATGTCGGGCTCGGCGTCCACGCCGTATACGCGCCCCCTGGGGACGAAGTGCGCGAGGCGCGCGGCGAAATAGCCGGTTCCCGATCCGATGTCGGCGACCTCGGCGTCGGGCGCAAGTGCGAGCGCGGTTATGACCTCGTGCGGTTTTTGCCAGGCGTCGCGCTTGGGATCGTCGAACTCCTTCGCCCAGCGCTCGGCGCCGCTGAAGCTGTGCTGGTGAGCAGGGGGCGTCTGCGCGGATACGGAAAGGCAGGCAACCGTGAGCGCGGCGGCAAGGGCGCTGAGGAAGTGTTTCATTCGGAGTCTCCGGGTGAGCTGGAACGATCTGAACTGTGCGACGGCAGATCGGGTATTGTAGCTGCCGAATTCATCTCAAAGGAGGGAGTCCATGTTCCGCAAATTCTGGCCGCGCGCGGCATTGATCGCATTCGCCCTGCTGGCCGCAAGTGCGGGTCAGGCCGCCACGAAAATCCACTGGTACGGGCAGGCTGCTTTCAGGATCGAGACGCCTTCGGGCGGGGTGATCCTGATCGATCCCTGGCTCAAGGCGCCCACCAACCCGGACAAGGAATCCATCGCCAAGCTCGGGAGGGTGGACTACATCATGGTCACCCACGGCCACTGGGACCACGTCGGTGACGCGCTCGAGATCGCGAAGAAGACCGGTGCAGAGCTGGTTGCGCCTTACGGGCTGCAATTCAATTTGAAGTCGGTGCTCGGGTATCCGGAGAAGCTGGCGACGCTCGCGACCGGCGGCAACGTCGGCGGCACCATCAATCTGCCCAAGGCCGGCGCAAAGGTGACTTTCGTCAACGCGGTGCACGGCTCGGAGCTCACCCCGCCGATGGTGCAGCCCTCGGGCCCCGGCCAGCCCGCGGCGATCGCGAGCGGCAACCCGGTGGGCTACGTGCTGCAGATCAACGACGGTCCGACGATCTATCACACCGGCGACACCGACGTCTTCACCGACATGAAGCTCATCGCCGAGTTCTTCAAAGTGGACCTGATGCTTTCCGGCATCGGCGGACATTTCGGCATGGATCCGGTGCGCGCCGCGCAGGCGGTGGAATGGGTGCAGCCGAAGCAGGTGATACCCATGCATTTCGGCACCTATCCCATCCTCGCCGGTACGCCCGCGCAGTTCAAGGCGGCGCTCGACAAGCGCGGTCTCGGCAGCCGGATGGTGGAGATGAAGCCGGGCGAGGAACGGACCTACTGAGCCGGTTCGACATAAGCGAGGAGAATCCATGCCCCTGCGGCCCGGATTCGACCCCGAGCGCTTCAACCGTTTCGGCGAGGATCATTTTCCGCGCTACGTCGGGCTCGTGATTACGGAGGTCTCCGAGGGCCTGGTGAAAGGCGAGCTCCCGCTTCGCAAGGAGCTGCTCGCGCCGAACGGCTACCTGCACGCCGGCGCGATCGTCACTTTCGCCGACACGCTCGCCGGCTACGGCTGCGTCGCGCACCTGCCCGCGAACGCGCAGAACTTCACCACCGTCGAGCTGAAAGCGAACTTTCTCGGCACCGCAGCGGAGGGCACGCTCCACGGCGAGGCGCGCGCCGTTCACCTGGGGCGCACCACGCAGGTCTGGGACGCTCTGGTAAGCCACGGCGAGGAGCGGCGCAAGCTCGCGCTCTTCCGCTGCACGCAACTCGTCATCTATCCGAAGTAGGGCGCACGGCGGGGCTCACCACACCGCCTCCAGCCGTGGTGTGCGTCGCAGCCGCCGGTCTGCGGTCACGAGCCTCGATTCCAGGGCGATCGCGGTCGCGGCGATGATGCGATCGGCCGGATCGCCGGGAGCCGCATCGTCGAACGAGCCGGCGAGCTCGGCGATCCCGGCGCTGACCGGTTCGAAGTGCAGCTCGGGCAGCAGACGCAGGTCGGCGAGCCATTGTTCCCCGGGAACGCCGAGAACCAGCCGGCCTCTGCGAACCGCGGTGGCGATCTCGAACAGGCTGATCGCCGAGGCGGTCAAGGGACCCTCGCGCAATGCAGCGCCGATGGCGCGCTTCGCACGGATCGAGAGCCTCGCGGCATCCGCCGCCCACCAGACGAGTGCGTGGGTGTCGAGCACGATCACTTGTTCGCGTCCCACTCGCCGGGGTCGATCACCGGATCGAGCGGCCGCTCGTAGCGCCGCACGCTGCCGCGCAGGCGCGAGCGCGCCGCCGCCGCCTCGTCCTTCGCGGCCGCCGGCGGCGCGATCTCGGCGATGACCCGGCCCCGGGAGGTGACGCGGAAGCGCTCTCCGCGCCGGACCTTAGCCAGGTACTCGGGGAGCTTCTGCCGCAGCTCGGTGACCTTGACGTTTTTCATGAGCGCCTCAAATGTACAGATGAAGTGTACAGATTAAGAGCGCGCGCATCAAGGATCGCGCCCCTGGCGCACTCGCTTGCGCCCGAAGCCGGCCTCTATCGCGTGCACGATCGCCTGCGCGCGGGTTTTGACGCCGAGCTTCGAGAGAATCAGCGAAACGTTGTTACGCGCGGTGCGTTTGCTGATGTTGAGCCGCTTGCCGATCGCGTCGTTGTCGAGACCTTGGGCAACCAACTCCAGCACCTGACGCTCGCGCGCGGTGAGCTCGTCGAGCACCAGCCCCTCCCCATCGACCGACTCGGGGGGCGACACACCTCTGCTCCGCCGCCGCGGTACTGGCCCCCGCCGGCACGGTGGTGTACGCTTTGTTTCCACGCCCAAGCAAGAAGACTAGAGACCGGAGGAGATCATGGCTGACTTCACATTGCGGGTGAACGGAGCGACGCGAAAAGTATCTTCCGTCGCGCCCGACACGCCGCTCCTGTACGTGCTGCGCAACGACCTGGAGCTGAACGGCCCGAAGTTCGGCTGCGGGCTCGCCCAATGCGGCGCCTGCACCGTGCTGCTGGACGGCAAGCCGGCGCGCTCCTGCACGGTGCAGGTGTCGGCCGCGGCGAAGGCCGAAATCACCACACTCGAGGGGCTCGGCACGATCGACAAGCTCCACCCGCTGCAGCGCGCTTTCATCGAGGAGCAGGCCTGCCAGTGCGGCTATTGCAGCAACGGCATGATCATGGCCGCCAAATCGCTGCTCGACGGCAATCCACGGCCGAGCGAAGGCGAGATCAAGCAGGCGCTGAACGGCCACCTGTGCCGCTGCGCATCGCACAACCGCATCGTGCGCGCCGTGCAGCGCGCGGCGAAGGAGATGGCATGAAAACCGATCTCACCCGCCGCGAATTCCTCAAGACCGGGAGCGCGCTGGTCATCTCGTTCTCGCTCGC